>JANQPS010000496.1 GCA_028285365.1 Thermoanaerobaculia bacterium
GCCTCATCGAGCCTGGCCTTGAGCTGGCTCGGCTACGCCGGGCTATGCTGGTTCGCGATATCTCTCGTCACCATTCCCGTCATCGTGCTGGGGCTCAACCTCGGTCGACTCGCTCGCTCCAGTCTCGAACTGACGACTGCAGCCTCTGGCGAACGATCGTGACAGCACGCATCAGCACAGAGTCATCAGGACAGCACTACCAGGACAGCACTTTCAGGACCTCAGTCATGCGCTCGACCACTCGCCGCGACTTTCTCGCCGTCCTCGCTCTTGCCGGATGCCAGGCTCGACCTGAGCGCCCCAGCGAACCGCCGCAGGAACCGACCACAGACGACGACAGATCACCGGCCGAGTGGGTGATGGGAGCCCAGAGCTACTGCTTCAGGCAGTTCGACCTCGACGGCGCACTGGACCGACTTGGAGAACTCGGCTTCGGAGCCATCGAGATCTACCCCGGCCATCTACCCGTCGATACGGCACCGACAGACCTCCAAGCCTGGCGCCGGACGCTGTCCGAACGGCAGGTCAACGTGTGCGGTTACGGCGTCGTCGGGTTCAGCGGCCCCAGCGAGACCAACCGACGGCCGTTCGAGCTGGCTCGCGCACTCGACGTTCCCATCATCAGCGCCGACCCCGCACCGGAAGCCTTCGACCAGCTCGAAGAGCTGACCGACGAGTTTGCGGTCAGCATCGCCATCCACAACCACGGACCAGGGAGTCGCTATCAGACGATCGAGCACGTCGCCGAAGCGGTCGACGGTCGCTCGCCCAGGATTGGCGCCTGTGTCGACACGGGACAC
Organism: Thermoanaerobaculia bacterium; assembly: GCA_028285365.1. Lineage (GTDB taxonomy): Bacteria > Acidobacteriota > Thermoanaerobaculia > Multivoradales > Multivoraceae > JANQPS01. The sequence goes on from JANQPS010000496.1 coordinate 801, forward strand.
GCGATCCGTTCGGGTGTCAACCCGCAAGAAATGCTCCGAGCCCTGGCAGATCGGGTCCTCGCCGTCCATCTCAAGGACTGGATCCTGGGTGGCGAAGAACAGATCCTCGGAGAGGGTGAGCTCGATCTCGAAGACGTGGCTCGAGCGCTCCGTGACATCGACTTCGACGGCGTGATCTCTCTGGAGTACGAGCTCTCGCCGGAAGATCCCGTCCCCGACATGCGCTCCGGCCTGACGAATTGGCGCGCCGCCCTCTGAGCGTCTGGGCGGAGCCTGCAAGAGCCCGCCAAACAGTTTGTGATCGTTTTGTGAGAACTCCGTGAGGGCGAGTTGAGAACCGCCCGGGAGACTGACCACGCTCACCGAGGGCGGCCTGCTCGAGAGCTGCCGAGTCGCTATCGACGCCAAACGTGGCCCTTCGGCTGAGCGGAATCAACTTTCCTCCCAGGAGATCACGTCATGCTTCGAAGACTCGTCCTTCCCACGATCCTGCTCGTCCTGATCGCCAGTAGCGCATTTGCCCAGATGCGTGAGTTCGAGGTCACCGTCACGAATCTCACTCAGAACCAGATCATGGGTCCGCCGATCGTGGTGAGCCACACCGGTCAGGTCGAGATCTTCTATCCCGGAACGCCCGCCTCTGACGCCCTCGCCGAGTTGGCCGAGGACGGTTCTCCGGCCGCTCTGGCAGCAGCACTCGGCGGTGTCGGAGAAGTTGCGGACGTTGCCACCGGCGATGGTCGGATCATGCCAGGCGCCTCCGCTACCTACACCGTTCAGGTCGGCGGCAACTACACCCGCATCAGCATGGCCTCGATGCTCGTGACGACCAATGACACCTTCGCCGCCGTGCGCAGCATCGTGCGCCCCACCGGTCGAGCCTCTGCGACCCGCTACGCCCTGGCCTGGGACTCCGGCAGCGAGGTCAACACCGAGAGCTGTGACCACATCCCCGGTCCTCCCTGCGGCTCGGGTGGCGTGCGCGTCACCGACGGCGCCGAAGGTTTCATCTACATCAGTCCTGGAATCCACGGCATCGGCTCGATCGACGCTGCGGCCTACGACTGGCGCAACCCGGTCGCTGGCGTGACCGTTCGCCGCGCCCCCTGAGCGCTCCAAGAGTCGGGTTGGCCTGGGTGGCAGTCGCCCCCACTTGCGTAGCATCTCCCCTGCCCCAGGGAGCGGCTGCCACCTTCGCCACATCTCCCTAGAACACTCTCCCCTGGTCGCTTCCGCCGAGCCTGTGCTGGGAGCACTCGAAATGAGTTAGGCGTCAGCAGTCTCACCTGCAATCCACTCGTGTGCCCTGCGCCGTACGCAGGACATGCAAAAAAGAGTGCTGCTGGTCGAAGACGAGCCCGAGATCCGTCACCTGGTGGAGACCCATCTCGGCGACGTCGGATGCGACGTCACCGCGGTAGGAACCTGCCGCCACGGCGAGGCCCTGGTCGCTAGTGATACGTGGGACCTCTTGATTCTCGACCTCATGCTGCCCGACGGCGACGGCCTCGACATCTGTCGCCTGGTGCGTCAAAGCGAGAGCTACCTCCCCGTGATGATGCTCACAGCGCGCAGCGCCGAGGACGACCGCGTCCTCGGACTCGACACAGGCGCTGACGACTATCTGGCCAAACCCTTCAGCGTGCTGGAGCTCAAGGCACGGGTACGCGCGATTCTCAGGCGCTCGGACGCCTACGCCAACGCCGCATCGGAAGCCGAGTCGCGACCTGCGGAGCAACTCGCGCACGAAGGACTTCTCATCGACATCAACCGCCGCGCGGTCGAGCTCGACGACATCCCGATTCAACTGACCGCCAAAGAGTTCGATCTCTTGTTGCACTTTGCCCGCCATCCCGGCCGTGTCTTCAGCCGTGCCGAGCTGCTCGATCAGGTCTGGGGCTACTCCCACGAAGGGTACGAGCACACGGTGAACTCGCACATCAATCGTTTGCGCGCCAAGATCGAGAAGCAGCCGACCGAACCGCGGTTCGTCAAGACCGTCTGGGGAGTCGGCTACCGCTTCTTCGATCCTCGGATCGACGACTCGCCAGCGCACGCTCGAGCTGTGTCATGACCCGAAGTCGGAAAGGCTTCACCACGCTCGAGCGCCGACTCGGGCTGGTGTTGATCGCACTGTTCGCCATCGTCGGTGCCGGCGTTCTGGGATCGTCCCTGGTGAGTCACCGACTGTTCCTCGAAGAGGTCGACCAGCGCCTTCACCGCGACCTGGCCGCTCAGCTGGTCAAAGAAGACTCGCTGATGATCGACGGCCAGGTGCAAGCCGGCGCACTCGATCACGTGTTTCACCTTCTCATGGTGATCAACCCGCGGATCGAGGTCTACCTGCTCGATGCCACGGGGCACATCCTCGAATACCTGGCTCCTCCAGGCCACGTCCAACTCGAGACCGTCGATCTCGAGCCCGTGCAGCGCTACCTCGACGGCCACCCTCTCCCGCTCCGGGGGACGGATCCTCGTGCGCCTGGCGAGCACACGATCTTCTCGGTCGCCCCGATCTACGACGGTGGCGACGCAGCCGGAGCCCAGCAGGGGTACCTGTACGTGATCCTGGGCGGCGAGCGTTACAAGGCGTTGTCCGGTCGGCTGTGGAGCAGCTACGTCCTACGGCTCACGCTGGGTCTCCTCGTGGCACTGCTGGTGATTTCGGCCTTCATCGGCCTGGTCCTGTTCCGACGGCTCACCAGACGACTGCGCGATCTCGACGCCTCGATGAGTGCCTTTGGTACCCGGCTCCAGAACGAATCTGCGGATACAGCCTTCACTCCGAGGTCCGCGCCGGAGTCTTCGTCTCGACAGGTTGACGCAGCCTCGGCAGGCGACGAGCTCGATCGACTCGGGACCACGTTCAAGAGCATGCAGGAGCGAATCGACGCCCAGGTCAGGAGCCTGCGGGAAATCGACAGACTCCGTCGCGAGCTGGTCACGAACGTCTCCCACGACTTGCGCACGCCGGTCACCGTGCTGCGCGGCGACCTCGAGACCTTGCTCCTGAAGGACGAGACCTTGAGTCCGGACGACCGCAAGCGTTATCTCGCCACCGCACTCGCTCAGAGTGAGCGTCTGGGCGACCTGGTCAGCGAGCTCTTCGAGCTGAGCCGCCTCGATTCGGGGGACACGCCGATCGAGCGAGAGCCGTTCTCGGCCGCGGAGCTCGCGCAGGACGTCATCCAGAAGTTCGTCAATCGCGCCCAGGAGGCTGGAGTTCACCTTCAAGCCGATCTGGACGCCGCGACCCCGTTCGTCGACGGGGACCTGCGGCTCGTCGAGCGGGTCCTCGAGAATCTCATCCACAATGCCCTACGCCACACCGAGCCGGGTGACTCGCTCCGAGTCGGCGTCAAGGAGCACCTCGGTGGGGTGCGCATCGAGGTCGAGGACAGCGGCTGCGGCATCGCCGCTGAAGATCTGCCCCACGTCTTCCAGCCTTGGTACCGCGGGCGGACGACCACTCACGAGGGCACCGGCCTCGGCCTCGCCATCGCCAAGAAGGTGGTCGAGCTCCACGGCTCCGACATCGGTGTCGAGTCAGAACCGGGAGCCGGGACCACCTTCCGCTTCGACCTGGGAGTGCCGCCGTCCATCAGTAGCACTCCTCAGATCGCTACACGGCAGCCGGAAGCAGCTGCAGCGGCTCCTTCCTAGCTACGGCACTACCACCGCCAATCAAGCTCAAGCCTCCGGCAGTGGCGCCGGCGGAGCGTTCTGGTTCCAGAGGTTCACCTGGACCTTCCAACCGTCTGCGGTTCTCTTGCAGACGTTGACGTACTTGCCCACCTGACGGCTGACCGTACCGTCGGCCGCGGTGGTAGCAACACCCCAATGACCGCGGACCCAGGCCCAATCACCCACGACTTCGATCACGTCGAAGGTCAAGGCGGTTTCCGACTCACCCTCGATGAACCCAGCCATCCACCGCTCGCGAATCGCGTCATGGCCGATGTCGGTCGGAGCGTCGTCGTTCATCCGCACACCGTCGGCTGCAAAGGTCATGACAAAAGACTCCCGCTGGTCGGCGTTCTCGGCGGCTGCCTGCCAGATCGCAATCATCTCGCGAACCGCCTCGACGTCGGCCGGGTCACCACTCGTCTTACCTTCTTCCGGTGGAAGCTCCAGCGACTCGGGCCCCGCGCCCGTCGCTCCGACCTCGTTTTCATTGCCGGCGTCGAGCGCGTACTTCCAGCCGTCAGCCGTCTTGCGGAGGATCGTCATCCACTTCCCCGTCACGCGGGTCGACTCACCCATCTCTTTGTTCGTGCGGGTGTCGTCGTAGGTACCGCGCGCCCAACCCCAGTCGCCCACGACTACGATGTCGTCCACCGGGTTGTCGGTCTCGTAGGTGGAAGTCTCGAACATCGGCACGAACTCGGCGCGGATCGCATCCTTGCCAACGCGTAGCGGGGCGTCCATGTCGAGCCTGACGGCGTCGTCGGTGAACATCGCGGCCATGGCATCGGCGTCATGCTGCGCCATGACCGAGTCCCACATCTCGGAGAACTCTCTGGCTTCAGTCGGGTCGTTGGCGGCGTCGTTGGTTGCCTGCTCCGTGTCCGGCGTCGTGTCGGCGGGTGCATCACTTGCGGAGCCGCCGCAGGCCATGAGTCCAAAAGCGAGACAGAACAACGCGAAACTCGTCAGGATTCGGAACTGCATCGTCGATTCTCCTCGGGTTCAATGAATAACCAGGGGGCGCGGGCCCAGAGGGACTGATGTCCCCCAATCATCAGGGCGTGGGCAAGCAAGTACACCGGCCCCCAACACCATCTACCAATGCCATCTACCAAACCATTTGATGGCTAGACGGACTTCGACTCTCTGTTCCCCAATTTGTGTCGCAGTGTATCGAGCCTCACAGTCGACCGAGCTTGGATTCGACTGGCTGCGCCAGGCCGCGGGCACCGAGCTAGCAAGCTTTGCTACACTCTCCCCGACGGATCGGGACGCCGACTCCTGTCCCACCCCTCTTCGAGCAGGCACCAGAGCCGGCAACGAGAGATGCAGACTCGAGCGAGACCCAACGTGCTGGGAACAAGCCACGACGTCTCGGCGACAACGCAAGCGGGTGATTCTCAACCTGGGTGACCAACGCGTGGACTGAGCCGACCGGCGGCCCGCGAACGTGAGCCACCCGTCAGTCAGTCCTGAGCCCACTGTCAAGAGCTACAGGTCCCCCTTCCGACCAGACACCAAATTCTCATTTGAAGCCCACAGCGGCCTTCAGCCTGGAAGTACGCGTATGTACGACCGCGGGTGAAGTGCCCCAAACCCGTAGAGCACCGGTTAGGCGTCCCGCAAGGAGCGCAAGGGCCCGAGACCGGGCATGATCCGAAAAGGTATTGGATGTGATCAAGAACCTGGATTCCATTCGCAACATCGGGATCTCGGCGCACATTGACAGCGGCAAGACGACGCTGACCGAGAGAATCCTCTTCTACACGGACCGCGTGCACGCGATTCACGAAGTGCGCGGCAAAGACGGCGTCGGCGCCAAGATGGACTCGATGGAGCTCGAGCGCGAGCGCGGCATCACCATCGCGAGCGCGGCGACTCACTGCACGTGGGACAACCACCACGTCAACATCATCGACACGCCTGGCCACGTCGACTTCACGATCGAAGTCGAGCGCAGCCTCCGAGTACTCGACGGCGCCGTGCTCGTGCTCTGCGCGGTTGCCGGCGTTCAGAGTCAGTCGTTCACAGTCGACCGGCAGATGAACCGCTACAAGGTCCCGCGCATCGCCTTCGTCAACAAGTGCGATCGCACGGGTTCGAACCCGAAGCGCGTGCGCGACCAACTGCGCGAGAAGCTCGCCCAGAATCCGGTCCTCCTGCAGCTGCCGATCGGCCTCGGTAACGACTTCGAGGGTGTCATCGACCTGATCGGTATGAAGGCCCTCCACTTCCAGGGCGACAACGGCGAGACAGTCGCCGAGTCGGAGATCCCGGCCGAGTACCAGGCCGAGGCCGAAGAGGCGCGCGAGGAGATGCTCGACGCCGTCTCGATGTTCTCCGAAGAGCTGATGGAAGCCATGTTGGAAGAGAACGTCACCGAAGACGTCGTCAACAAGGCCATTCGCGAGGCGACCCTGAGCCTGCAAATGACGCCGGTGCTGCTGGGCTCCGCCTACAAGAACAAAGGCGTCCAGCCGCTGCTCGACGCGGTCATCTCCTACCTTCCGAATCCGGCGGACATCGAGAACAACGCCATCGACCTCAACTCGGACGACGAGGCGGAGATTGCCATCGAGAGCGACCCGGACAAGCCGGTCGTCGCACTCGCCTTCAAGCTAGAAGACGGTCGCTACGGACAGCTGACCTACATGAGGGTCTATCAAGGCACTCTCTCCAAGGACACGACGATCACCAACACGAGGACCGGCAAGACGACTCGCGTGGGCCGCCTGGTGCGCATGCATTCCGACGAGATGGAGGACGTGACATCGGCCGCCGCTGGCGACATCGTCGCCATCTTCGGCATGGACTGTCACTCCGGAGACACGTTCACGGACGGCTCCCTCAAGGTCGCGATGACCTCGATCCACGTGCCCAATCCGGTCATCTCACTGTCGGTCAATCCGGTCGACAACAAGTCGCAGATCAATCTCACCAAAGCGCTCCAGCGCTTCACCAAAGAAGACCCGACGTTCCAGGTGGGCAGCAACGAGGCCGGCGAGACCGAGATCCACGGCATGGGTGAGCTGCAGCTCGACGTCTACATCGAGCGCATGCGGCGCGAGTACAACGTCGAGGTCGAAGTGTCACCGCCCCAGGTTGCCTACCGCGAGACGGTGTCGCAGCGTTCGGACTTCGACTACACCCACAAGAAGCAGACCGGTGGCTCTGGTCAGTACGGCCGAGTCGTCGGCTACCTCGAGCCCTTCTCCGACGACGAGTTCGAATTCGTGGACGAGACCAAGGGGGGTGTCATTCCCCAGCAGTTTGTCCCTTCGGTCGAGAAGGGTATGAGGTCGATGCTTCCCAAGGGTCGCAAGATCGGCGCCCCGGTGGTCAACGTGCGGGTCATCGTCAACGACGGCAACCATCACGCGGTCGACTCGTCGCAGGTTGCGTTCGAGGAAGCCGCCCGCGGCGCCTGGCGCGAAGCCTACGACCGCGGCAAGCCGAGGATCCTGGAGCCGATCATGAGGGTGAACGTGGAAGGCCCGTCGGAGTTCAGCGGCGCCATCCTCACGACTCTCATGCAGCGTCGTGCCCAGGTCACCGGCCAGCAAGAGGACGGAGTGCTCTCGACGACCGAAGCCGAAGTGCCGCTAGCCGAGATGTTCGGCTACGCCACTGCGCTGCGCTCAGCGACTCAGGGCAAGGCCGAGTTCACCATGGAGTTCTCGCGCTACTTGCCCGTCCCGAACGCCGTCGAGGAAGAACTGATCGCGAAGGCCGAAAAGGCCAAGGCCAGCTGAGGAGCGTCCTGAGATGTTTCGCAAAGAAGTCAACAAAAGAAGCCCGCTCCGTATCCTGGAGCGTTCGATCAAGGGCGGCGTCGGCCCCGGTAACGTCGGAGTCGTCATGGCCCGCGCAGGCGTCGGCAAGACCGCATTCCTGGTTCAGATCGGCCTCGACGATGCCATGCGGAGGCGCCCTGTCCTCCACATCTCGATCGGCCAGGAGCTCGATCACGTCCAATCCTGGTACGACGCGCTGTTCGATCACCTTGCAGACTCGAACAACCTCGAGGACCGCTCCGAGGTCCACACGCTGATTCAGGAAAACCGCCTGATCCACACCTATCGGCAGGCTGAGTTCTCTCCCGAGCGTTTGGACGAAATGGTGGTGCTCTACGCCGAGCGCATGAACTTCAAGCCTCAGGCGATCCTGATCGACGGCTTCGATTGGGAATCCCACTCGGCCGACGAGTTGGTCGCTTCGGTCAAGGGTTTCAAGTCCACCGCCGACAAGCTCGAAGCCGAGCTCTGGATCTCGGCTCAGACCCGCCGGGCCGAGACCACCGATCACCCGACCAAACTCACGCCTCCGTGCGACGTCTGCGACGAGCTCATCGACATCGCCGTCTATCTAGAGCCGGAAGGGCGGCACGTCACGGTCAGGCTTCTCAAGGATCACGACAATCCCGAGCCCGAGCAGACGCACCTGCAGCTCCACACGGACAGCATGCAGCTCGCCTCTGACCAGGAAGACGAAGACCTGCGCCTCCCGGCTCGCAACTTCACCGTCCTGACGGGTGGCGCCAAAGGCGCCGAGCAGACCTTCGGCGAAGCCGCCGAGCGTTGGGGGCTCGACGAGGTCACGTACACCTTCGCGGGGCGCGACACGAAGCGCAAGCGCGGCCTCGTCGTCCTCAGCGAAGAAGAGCTCGAGCGCGGGAGCGTCAGCGAGGCCTACATCAAGGCTCAGCTCCATCGCTCTTTCCCCAAGACCGAGACCTTCCAGCGCATCCTGAAGTCCATCTGGCACGTCGTCGCCACTGCCGGCGAAGTGTTCTTCATCGGCGAGATCCAGGACGACGGCACGGTCCGCGGCGGAACCGGCTGGGGAGTCGAGCTCGCTCGCCACTTCCACAAGCGCGTCTACGTCTTCGACCAGGTCAAAGAGGCCTGGTACCAGTGGAAGGACGATGCCTGGCAGTCCGTCGCCGCTCCCAAGATCCGGCGCACCCGCTTCGCGGGCACCGGTAGCAGACGAGCCAACGACGCTGCCAAGAAGGCGATCAACGAACTGTTCGAGCGCTCGTTCGGCGATACCGACTGAGTCTCGGTTCAGAGGGTACGGCCCCGAGCGATTCGGACCTAGGAGCCCGTGGTGGAAGTGGTGAGGATCCGCGCGGGGACCTGCGGCCCCTGAAGAAGCGCGGCCGACGACCTCGATGCAGGGACATCGATGAAGGAACATCGTGGAGGAGGTCCAAAGGAGTTCAGAGGCCCCCCCGCGCCCTTTGAGTTTCGGAGGCATGGGCTCCCAGCCACAACAGCACTGGCGAGACTAGCGACGCAGGGGCGATATCCTCTGTGTCATGCTGTCGTCATTGTGATGCCTTCTCGAAAGCAGGAACGACGCAGCCTCGTCAGGCTGACTTCGGTCGGCCTTGCGGCTTGCAGTCTCGTCGTCGCTCTGAGCGCATCGACAGGCGGTGCTCAGACCGTGAAGCCGAGCGTGCTCTACTTCGAAGGACAGCCGCGATACGAGCAGAAGTTCCTCAAGCGCGTCTTCGAAGGCACCAACCTTCGACTCGCTGTACTGGTGCGGATAGCTGGCCGCCTCTCGCGATCGGGCACCCTGGACGAGACCGAGCTCGCGGACGGCTTCCCCACCCGCCTCGAGGAACTGGCGACGTACGACGCCGTCATTCTCGGCCAGCTGACGGCTCAGGAACTGAGCGTCGAGCAAGAGCTCGCCATCGTCGACTTCGTGAAGCAAGGTGGCGGCCTGCTGCTCCTCGGTAGTCTGTCGAAAGACGACTGGCAAGACACCGCGCTCGAGCCCATTCTTCCGGTCGACCTCTTCACGCCGCTCGAAGCCGAGCACTATCTCGAGCAGCCGTTCGGCTTGAGCCGAGTCGAGCGAGGAACCGTAGACCTCCATCATCCCGCTCTCCTCGATGCAAGAGGAGAAGTGTGGCTCCCCACACTCGAGACGCCGGCCCTCTTTGTCGAGACTCCCGTGGCCGCTACGCGCTCCGGGGCCAACATCCTCCTCGAAGGCCAAAGCGACGACGGCGAGACCACAGTCGTTCTCGCGGTCTGGGAGGAAGGGCGCGGTCGTGTGGGCGTGCTCGCCGCAATCGACACATGGCGCTGGCGGATGAAGCTCCCTCCGGAAGACCAAACCCACGAGACGTTCTGGAGGTCTCTCGTCGCGTGGCTGGTCGACTCGGAGTTGGTGGCGGAGGCGCCAGCGACCACGCCCCCCTAGCCAGGATCCGAATTCCGCTCCACAAGAGACTGGAGTCGCCCGAGCGCAAGATCCCAGTCTTTCGAGACGGTCTCGAGAAACTCCCTCGCGTCTGTCATGCCTCTCGGTTCCAGTTCGAAACGAGACTCGCGGCCTATTCGGGCCTTGGTCACCAGACCAGCCATCTCCAAGACCCTCAGATGTTTGGTCACTGCCTGCCGCGTCAGATCGAAATCGCTCGACAAACTGGTAATCGAACGGCTCTCGCCGTCGCTCAGTCTGGCTACGATCTCGAGCCGCGTCGGATCGCCGAGGGCGTGAAACGTCGAACTGGCTTCGGCGAAAGAGATCATCAGCTGCTACGAGTCGCCACTGGCGAGGTAGTTGGCGATGTTCTCGGCCTGGATGTCCCACCCTTCGACGTTCTTGCGAAGTGCCTCTGAGCGCTGACTGTCCGGCAAGGTCGAGAAGCCTGACTCGCAGAGGTGGAGACGGGTGCCTCCGTCGATCGGCTCGAGCGTGAATTCGACCTTGGTCTGATGGTGGTCAGGCTCCTCGCCGGTCTCGTCGACCGAGTTCCACCGAAACGAGAAGTAGCGTTCAGGCTCGATGGTCTCCACCACGACCACCATCCGCAGGTGCTCGAGACCGGGGTACGTGATGTGCCCCTTGACGGTCTGGCCCTCGGCGAACTCACCATCGAGGGCGACTCGAAACCACTCGCCAAACTCCTTGGAACTCGTGATGGCCCGCCACACACGACACACGGGAGCTTTCAGCTCCATGATCTTCTCGACCCGGTCTTGATCTGCCATTTACGCAACCTCCTGGTTGCACAATCTGCCATACCAAGGAGCAAAGCGCAACCCTTTGGTTGCTTTTATCTCCGCCTGTTCCATGCACTAGAGTCGCTCCACGAAAACCAAGCGGCGCCGCGGGAGAGACCGAGCTGGTTCCGACGCCGTCGATGAGACAACTCATAGGAGTCAACCACACCATGAAGAACACTGTCCTCAACCGCCGTTTCCTGATCGTGTGCTGTGCCGGCGCAGCGCTTTTTCTGGCCGGCGTCCTCTTCGGCCAGAGCGGCTACGAGAAGCCCAACTCCGTCATTCACGTCGTCACCCTCGACTGGGCCTCGGGTGCCTCTCAGGCAGACATCGACGCAGCCCTCAAAGGCGTCGAGACCATGGCCGAGAAGTACGACGGCATCACTCGCATCTGGCTGCGCAGCATCAAGTCGCAGACCAAAGACGCCGCCTTCGTCATGGAGTTCAAGGACGAGCAGGCGCTCAAGGACTACGCCGGCAGCGAGGCACAGCAGGAGTGGTACAAGGTCTACCTCAAGGCCCGCGGCCGCAGCGTCACCTCCGACATCACGAACTAGTTGGCGAGCGTGATGACAATCACGCACGCCAACTAGCATCACCCCGCGCCTACGCTCCATAGGAGCTCCGGCGCTCATAAGAAGTCTCGAGCTCTTCTACAGCTCTCTCGATTGCAGCGTGCTGGGATGCTCAGACTTCGGGCCGCACGGCAGCGTCACGAGCATCACGAACGCCAACTTGCATCACCCCTGGTCGACCTTTCGAGCCGCAGATGCGAAGCATCTGCCAGGGAACGCGCTAGCGTTCCCCGAGACTTCGATACCGCTAACCCACGCCTGCACTGCTCTCGCCGGGGCCGCTCGAGCCCCACGGCCCAAAGAGGGCCCAACTCCCAGTTCTCGTCATTCTGAGCGTGAGCGAAAGCCTGCCCTGAGTCCGCCGAAGGGAACCTCGGCCGGCCCGACTCGAGAACGAGCGCATGGACGTCGTCGCCACCGCCGACCCGCCATGTCGATACGCCCCTCCGCACGGGTGAGGTCACCCGACACGCTAGGCTCGCGACATGGCGTTCAGCTACCAAGACGTCGTCCCCTGGGGTCGCTCTTACGACGAGTACGTGGCGATGTTCTCACTGACCCGGGCTGACCTTGCACGCGACATCCTCGGGTGTGCCGACGGGCCGGCGAGCTTCAACGCCGAGCTGACGCGTCGTGGCGGAACGGTGCGCTCGGTCGACCCGGTCTACCGACTCGGTCCCAAGGCACTCGCACGACGCATCGACGAGACGCGCGACGAGATCATGTCGCAGCTCGAGTCGGAACGGCATCGTTTCGTCTGGCGGCACATTCCAGACCCGCAGGCGCTTGCGCAGATCCGACTGAGCGCCATGGCCGACTTCCTGGACGACTATGCGGCGGGTCGGCGCAACGGTCGCTACGTCCTGGGTCAGCTTCCTGCCCTTCCCTTTCCCGACGACGTCGCCGAGCTGGCGCTCTGTGCGCATTTGCTCCTCTTCTACGCTGAGCAGCTTCCTCTGAAGACGCACGTCGCCTCGGTCAAGGAGCTGCTCCGAGTCGCGCGCGAGACTCGTCTGTTTCCGCTCGTCGACACGAATGCCCGCACCTCGCCACACCTGCCACCGCTGATCGACGAACTGCGTGCTCGTGGCGCCAAGGCTGAAGTCGTCACGGTCGACTACGAGTTCCAGCGCGGCGGCAACGAGATGCTCGTCATCCAACGAGGGGGCCAAACATGACGACCACGACGTCGACCACCACTTCCTGGAGCCGCTCGGGCACGGCTGCCCTGCTCGCTCTCGTCGTCTCGGCCGCACTGTCCTGGGCCCCGTTCATCGGCATTCTGGCGTCTCCGTTTCGAATGCTCTCGACCACCATCCACGAGCTCGGCCACGGACTCGGTGCGCTACTGACCGGCGGTGACTTCCTCAACTACGTCGTGCGCTCGGACGGCTCGGGCCACGCCGTCACCGCTGGCGGCTGGCGCCTCGTGGTCATCCCGGCGGGCTATCTAGGCGTTGCGGTCTTTGCTGCAATCCTGCTCCGCCTGGGTCGCCGTGAGAAGACCGCGCGACGCGCGCTCGCGGTCGTAGGCGCGATCATGGTGCTCCTGAGTCTGCGCTTCGCCTTGCCCAGCATCTGGCGCGACGAAGCGGTCTCAGGAGCGCTGGCCCTGGTCTCCGGCCTGGCGATCGGCGGCGGGTTGCTCTGGAGCGGGCTCAAGGCGTCCGCACTCGTGGCCTCGTTCACGCTCTACCTCGTCGCCTTCCAGTCGGCGCTGTCGGCCTTCTCCGACCTGAGGACACTGATCGGACTGAGCTCCAGAGCCAACGTGCACACCGACGCCCACGCGATGGCCGAGCTCCTCTGGCTGCCCCCAATCTTCTGGGCAGTCGTCTGGGCGGTCCTCGCGCTGGGAATCCTGTGGATCGGGATCAGCGGGCGACTCGGGCCGCCTTCCAAGGCTTCGAGCACTTAGAGCCTCTTTGCGCCGCTAGCAGAGACGCCAGCAGAGCGCCGCTATCGGCTCCGAGCAGTCGATGGGTGCGGAGGTGTGTCGAGCTGACGACCGACAAATCTCTGCGAAGGATCCACCTTGCTGGTGCATCACACCTCCAGACGGCTCGGTGTTTTTGCTCGGTGTTTTTCTTATCTTTTCTCGGGGGGGTGCCCATGTCTTGTCCTTCTCTCGGACGCTTTGCATCCGTTGGCTGCGCCGTGTTTCTCCTTCTCCCGCTCCTCTCCTCGGCAGCTTCCGCACAAGAGGGGCCCGTTACCTTCGAGTTCAGCTTCTCGAACCCGGGCGCTCGCAGTCTTGCCCTGGGCGGCGCCTTTGCCGCGCTGGCGGACGACGCTACGGCCGCTTTTGCCAATCCAGCCGGACTCGTCCAACTGATCGAGCCCGAGGTTTCCGTCGAAGGGCGATCGTGGTCTTATGACATTCCATTCGTAGCCGGAGGACGGAGTGTCGGAAGTCCGACAGGCGAGGGTCTCGACACGCTCGACCGCCTCCGATTCGGGCGGTCCACGAGCGACGTCGAAGGACTCTCTTATGCCTCTTTCGTCTATCCGCGCAAGCGCTGGGCCGTGGCCCTGTACCGCCACACCCTGGCCGACTTCCAGTTAGACAGCGAGGTCAACGGGCTGTTTTTTACGGTAGACGGCGAGACCGAGCGCTCCGAGGACGTCGTTGCCACGACTTCTGTGGAGGTCGTCAACACGGGAATTGCGGCCTCGTTCGAGGTCACGAGCTCGTTAAGTCTCGGAGTCGGAATCGCGCACTACGACTCGGACGTGAATTCCTTCTCGATCGAATACGGCCAGGACGAGGAAGCCTTCTTTGAAGCCAATCCCTTCACGACCGAGCTGCTCGACACGACCTACTCGTACACCGCTGGCAATGACGGGCTGGTGCTCCACGCTGGACTCCTGTGGCGCATGACGCAGAACTGGTCTCTCGGAGCCTTCTACCGTCAAGGTCCCGAGCTCGATCTGCGAGTCGTCGAGACGGTCGGCGAGTTCGAGGACGAGCTGCCGGCGGGGACGATCGAGCTCGACGCTACGACACCTCTACAGCTACCCGACGTCTACGGCCTGGGTCTCGCCTATCGCTCGCAAGAGGGAAAGTGGACGTTCGGCTTCGAATGGAGCCGCGTCACGTATTCGTCGATCACCGACAATCTCTCCAGCGAGATCTTCGATCCCGACGAGATCGAGATCGACGACGGCGACGAGCTCCATCTCGGAGTCGAGCGAATCATCACCCGCTTCCGCCCGGTCCTGGCACTGCGCCTGGGGACGTGGCTCGACCCCGACCACCGGGTGGGCTCGGGTCCCGAAGCCGACTTCGCCGAACGAGCGATCTTCCGATCCGGGAGTGACGAGGTCCACGTAACCGCCGGCATAGGTCTCGTCTTCGACCGCTTTCAGATCGATCTCGGAAGCGACCTCTCAGACCTCGTCGA
>JANQPS010000513.1 GCA_028285365.1 Thermoanaerobaculia bacterium
ACTTCCAACATCCGCCGGACATGCCGCTCTATCGTGCCCTGGCGTCGGATCTTCCCCGTGTCGTTCAACTTCCCTCGCTGCCCGGGCTGGTCGGCACTCCTGACGACAGCCGTTTGACCGAAGCCAGGCTGACGGTGGGCGGCGGAGTGAAGCTCGGCGCGACGCTGACGGCCGGGCGATCGTTTGCGACCTCTCGAACGATCGCTGGCGGTGCGGCCAGCGGTGCGACGGTTTTGCTGACGGGTCAAGTCGGAGCGCAGTACTCACTCGACTGGGCCCGAGAGGGTCAGCATCAGATCACCGTACGGCCCAGCGGCGCCCGCGTGGACGTCATCCTGGAGGACAAGAAGAGCGATGAGCTCGTCTCTTCGCTGTCGATCGGCGCCAACATGCGCCTGAAGGGTCTCGACCAGATCGTCCGGCCAGTGGTCCAGAGATACGGGAATCTGCCGGAGCAGCTCGAAGCGCTGGCCGATGAGTACGCTCGCCCGAGCGAGTATCTGAAGAAGCTCCTGGGCGGCCTGCTCGAGGACGCGCCGGACGAGTTGTCGGAGCTCGTACGGGTCGTCACCGGCGAGGGCGAAGCCGAGAACTTTGCAGAAGACCTCTCGGGCTTGCTCGTCGATGTGGTGGATGAGCGGGTGGAGCGTTGGACCGATCTGCTCGAGGGCCGTGTCCAGGACATCGCCGAGCGCGCTGTTGCGCGGATCGCCACCAAGCTCGACCTCGACACGGACCCCGGTGCGGTGCGTGAGCAGATCGGAAGTCTCCTGGGCAAGGCTGGCGATGCGCTGGTGTCCGAAGCCACGACCCAGCTTGCGAACGCTCTGGGTGAGGCGCGCCAGCCCATCGTCGATGTGCTCGAAGAGGTGGGGGGCGAAGTGTCCGGCCTGCTCGACGATGTCGATGGTGCCGCGCAGCAGCTCCGTTCGCGGTTGGTCGCGTTCCTGGGGCGCGTGCGATCGGTTCGGCAGAAGCTACTCAGCGCCGTCGAAGCGATCACCAAGGAAGAGCTTGGAATCCGATTCGTCAGGACCGTACGCAAGCACGGAACCTCGAAGGCGCTCCTCTCGTTCAGCCTGGATCCCTCGGACGCCGATGCGCGAGCCCGCTATCGGGAGATGCTGCTGGGAGACTTCAGCCAGGCCATGCGGGACGGCTTCGACCAGGACAAGCCCGGGGTGACGCTCACGGACAGTCTCTTCCAGCACGCACTCGGCTACGACCGAACCATGGGCTTCACCTTCGACCTTTTCGGAGTCAAGCTCGAGACGAGCAGCATCCTCGACTCGGACATCGTGATCGAGTACGACGGTACCGGGTCGATTCGCCTCTTCGACGCCACAGCCTCTCTCGAAGAGCGCAAGGCGCTGGCCGGCGAGTCGCAGTCCGTCAAGATCAGCAGTGCAGTTCGGTTCGTGGAGGTCGCTGGAGAGGAGCTGACGCCCTTCTCGATTCGGCTCAACTATCAGGACGAGGATCTGGAGCCCGATGAGCTGCGAGGATTCCTGGCCAGTATCGAGGCTGCTGGTCTGCTGCGAGCCGATACGACCGATGACGTGGTCAGTCGTTACGACCAGCTCGGTGTAGCCGGACCAGG
>JANQPS010000514.1 GCA_028285365.1 Thermoanaerobaculia bacterium
CTGCATCCGACCGGCTTGGCAAGCCGTCGGTGGCCATCTTGAACGAGCTAGCCGTCGCGCTCCTTTTTGGCGACGACGATCCGCTTGAGCGCTCTTTTGTCATCGAAGGTGTCGAGCGCCAGGTTGTAGGAGTCGTGAGAGACACGCGCTTCCTCGACATCGGACGGCCGCCGGAGCCTGCAGTGTTTGTCCCGTATTCGCAGACGCCTGCCGGGTTCTTCTTCCTGACGGTGCGCAATCCCTTGGCTGGGGCGCGAGTTCATGCGCGTGTTCGTTCTGTCACCGAAGATCTGGTGCCGGGTGCTCAGGTCTTGATGGGCCCAGATGTGGAAGGTGTCATAGCCAGCCGACTTAGCAGCGTGAAGAGACGAGCCACCGTCACGGCTCTTGGCGCCGTGACGGTGGTCGTGCTTTCGTTGATCGCAACCTTTGTACTGAGCTCGACACTAGGTCTGACGGCGCGGCGCGAGATAGCGATTCGGCAAGCGGTGGGATGCGGGTCTCTAGCTGCGACGCTTGCCCTCGTGTGGAAATCCCTGAGCCCGGTACTGGGCGGGATCGCGTTGGGTGCACCTGTTGGGGCGGCCGTTTCGCAGATCCTGCTCCCAGCGACTAGTGCCAGCGTGTCATCGGCATTGGCGGCCCAAGGGGCTGCGATGCTCCTAGGTATCCTGGTCTCCTTGGCCGTGGCGGTTCCACATGCAGTGGCATGCGCACTATCTCCTCTGACGCGATTGCTGAATGCGACCTGATAGCAGGGCTCGTGGATGGAGATTGGAAGGAGCGAAGATGCCGGATCTGCGGGCTGCATTGGTGGGTGCCGAATGGCACCGCGAGATCCAGAATCAGGAGACTGCGAACAAGATCTTCTCCTTCTCAAGGGTCTCTGCCGCCGGACCAAGGTGATGCTCTGATGGCGGCCGCGACCGACCAAGGTCGAAGAGCGGCCGACGGTCAAACACTTGATCAGTGTTGGCTGTCTTCGCGAGCGGAGCGCTCGAAGACGACTTTCGTGGCTATGTGAACCGCAAAGGATGAGTTGACTACAGGTCCAACTCTCGTCACGAGTGCGCGAATTCCCAGATCGGTCGAGTGCGTTTCGGCCGAGTCCGCTAGGCTGGATAAGCAGATTCAGCTAGTCGAAGGGCCTACCGAGAGGGGAGCCCCTCTGTGAAGGAGTCCCACATCATCCGCGCTGCGCGTGCCGACGAGGTCATGGCACTTGCAGCCATCCGGCGCGACGCGATCATCGTGTTGTCTTCTGGCGCATTGGGTCGAGCCGGGGCACAGGATTGGGCCTACTCCGCTGGCACAGATCGCGTTCACCGCGCCATCGGGGATCACCACGTCTACGTGGCGGATCTGAGGGGAGATGCGGTTGGATGGATCGAGATCGTGGAGAATCGAGTTGAGGGGCTGTACGTTCATCCTAGCCACTCTGGTCGCGGGGTCGGCGGCGCCCTCCTACTCCATGCTGAGGAACGCATGAATCGCGCTGGCCATCTGTTCGTGGAACTCGACGCTAGCTACAACGCTGAAGGCTTCTACATGAGGCGTGGCTACGAGCCTGGCGGGAAACGACACCCGAAGTCCGGGCGCGTCATGTCGAAACACCTTCATCGACGGCTACCATCAAGCGTGTGAACCGGACCGAATCCGAGTGCGTCTTGGCCGCGTCGTCGTCTTCTTGGCTCACTGTGTCGGCCTTGTGGTGAAGCCATGGTGGCTGAAAGCTGACTTGGTCAAGAGCGCAGATGAGGCTTACCCCAAACGGTCACTACAGTGCCACTGGCCTTCTCTTCGACATGGATGGCCTTCTGCTCGATACCGAGCGAGTGGCGATGCGGGCGTTTACAGGTTGTTGTCTAGATTGGGGCATTCCAGAGGCAGTAGCCGAGAGCGTGTTTCTGACGATGGTGGGAGCCAGCAGTTCTCAGGCCAGGGAAACGGTGGCCTTCCTTCTTCCGTCAGGAGCTGATGTGGATCAGTTCCGCGAGGCATGGTCTGAGGTCGTTGCCGCCGAGCTTGCTCAGGGCGTTCCACTAAAGCCTCGTGTGTCTGAGACGATTGGCCGACTGGCCGGGGCTGGATACAGGATGGCCGTCGTAACCTCGACGAGAACAGCCTTGGCCGAGGAGCACCTCGAGCGCTCGCAGCTGCGTTCTCACTTTCGCGCTGTGATCGGAGGCGACTCAGTTGAGGCCCACAAGCCTGATCCTGCTCCCTACCTGGCGGGTGCCGCCTCGCTGGGTCTGTCGACAAGCGTTTGCCTTGCTTTCGAAGACAGCGACCAGGGGGTGGAGTCCGCTGTCCGTGCTGGATGTAAGGCCGTTTGGCATGTGCCGGACCTTCGGCCGCCCGACCGGTCTTTTGTCGAGCTCGGTCAGCGATGCGCGCGATCGCTGGCAGATGCAGTCGCGAAAGCTGGTCTGATCACCTCGAGCGGCTAAGGCGCTCCTAAACTTCACTGGCGGCGTAGCCGAGAGAGTCTGCGAAGGACGAACTCGTACGACTCAGGCGGCGATGGTGACTGCCGCCTTCGAGACGTCGCCGGCAACTGTGCAGACGTTGAGCTCGCTCTCGAATGAAGGTCGACATCCCGAGGCTCACGTCGGAGTTGAATGCAATCGAGTGGTCTAGGATCAGGCGCCGTTCGTGAGTCCCGATAGCCATGTCCGAGCACATCACCAATCTCGCCGCCTTCGGCAATCCAGCGCCAGCCTGGTGGGAACGAGTCCTGGCGACGCCGCTCGAGACCTTCGATGTCGAGTTCGAGGGTGTGCAGCTGCGGGCCTATCGACCGGAGGGACAAAAGCCAGACGGTCGTCCGGGTATCGTTCTGGCGCACGGCTTCCTGGCTCACGCACACTGCCTGAGCTTCTTGATGCCGTTCCTGATGGACCGGTTCCAGGTCGTCGCCTACGACCTGGCGGGTATGGGGGATTCGCCGCTGCCCGATGGCTTCGACGCGACGTGGCGCGGTCGCGAGTTGCTCACCGTGGCGGAGGCGGCCGGTCTCCTGAATCGCTCGTCTCCGACCTACCTGGTGGCCCACAGTCAGGGCGGGCACAGTGCGATGACGGCCATCGAAGAAGCTCCTGAAGCGTTTGGGGCTTTTGTGCTGTGCGACATGATGCTGTTGCCGCCAGCGCGAGCGGCGAAGTACCTAGAAGAGCGGCGGGCTCACCGATCCGAGTCCCGGCGCGAGAGTGCCGAGGAAGGAGGCGGAGACAAGCGCGCCGATCGGCTGAAGCCGCGTTTTGCGCAGGCCAAGCCGCACGTGGTGCGACCCGATCTGGTGTCGATACTGGAACGCTACGTTCTGGCGCCGCCACAGCCGACGGTTGATCAGTTCCTGGTCGAGTACGTGGCGCGGCACTCCGTGCGACAGGTCGACGGCGGCTATGTCTGGAAGTTCGATCCGCGAGTCAGGGTGACTGACGGGCACCCGGTGGAGTGGTGGGTCGATCAGCCCAACCGCTTTGCGGCTCTCGATCTACCGAAGGTCATCGTTCACGGCGAGCACAGCGCAGTGTTCACGGGAGAGTCGGCACAGCACATTCGCGAGCTCACCGAGGGGTCCGTACCTGTGGTCGAGGTCCCGGAGGCGCACCACCACCTGATGCTCGACCAGCCG
>JANQPS010000518.1 GCA_028285365.1 Thermoanaerobaculia bacterium
CGTGGCGCCGAGCCCCGCGCCTCGGGGCGGGGGTCGGGATGATCCTGCTCGCGACCGTAGCGGGTTGTGCAACCGTGACGCCCCAGCCGCGGGAGGTGCTAGATCCGCCGCCAACGGCTCCACTCCCCGTGACCACGGCGCCAGCGCCCGAAGTCGTTGCTCCCGTCGAGCCCGTCGACGCTCCTCCCACTCCGCGACCTGGACCGAAGGCAAAGACGCCACCGGTTCCGGAGCGCGTTCTGCCTTCCGTCATTCGCATCGGTCTCAGGTCCGACGTAGAGGACTGGCGTGTGCCGTGCTGTGGCTACACGTTCAGCATGGGGGAGCGTACCCTGGAGCTCGCTCAGGGCGTCCGAGTTTTGGCTGCCGGGTCGAGGGACGGTGCCTACCGTCTCCAGCTGGCGGCCCTCCGAGACGATCGCCAGGCGAGCGTGCTTGCGGAGCAGACGTCGGCGCGATTCGGCGAGAGCGCCGACGTGGTCTTCGATGCCGATACCGGGCTGTTCAAGGTCCTACTGGGTCGCTACGCCGATCGTTCCGAGGCTGACGCGAGACGCGGCGAGCTGGAGCGGCGGGGTCTCGAGGGCGTGTGGGTCACGAGCACGGGTCTCGGTCCCGACTCCCGGTTGGTGCTCGAAGGGGGGCCCCAGGTGACTTTGCGGCGGCAGCTGGTGCTCGAGACCGAGAGCGGTCACGTGACCGTCGAGGGTCGGCGATACCGAGGTCGACTCGTGATCTTCTTGAACGAGCGCGGTCGCTTGAACCTGATCAACGAGGTCCTCCTCGAGGACTACCTGCGCGGAGTGGTGCCCATGGAGCTGGGGCCGGAGCTCTACCCAGAGCTCGAAGCCCTCAAGGCTCAGACCGTTGCGGCCCGCACCTACACCGTCATGAACCTCAACGGCTTCGAAGACGAAGGATTCGACATCTGTGCGACGCCTCGTTGTCAGGTGTACGGCGGTCTCAGCGCCGAACATCCGCGCAGTGACGAAGCCGTGCGCAAGACCCTGGGTGAGGTTCTCACCGCTTCGGGCCAGTTGGCCGAGGCTCTCTACAGTTCGACGTGTGGAGGCATCACCGAGGACGTGAAAGTCGTTTTTCCGGAACGACGAGGTGCCCATCTGCGACCCGCCTTCTGTGTCGAACGGGCGGGTGATCGACTGCTGGGTAGGGCGGGTGCGCGCGACGTCACCAGTGCGCTGGCTGTCGCGATGAACGACGGCCGAGGGCGCAGCGCGCTCGCTCGATCCGAAGCTCGGCTGCGGAGCCTCGCTCGAGTGCTCGAACTCCCGCACGGACAGGATCGACTGCGCTCCCTCGAGCGCGACGAGGTCGATCGCTTCGTACTGTCTCTGCTCGATCTGATCCTGGATCGGCGACTGCTGGGCGAGGCTGCAGAATCGGCGAGCCAGCTGGGCGGAGCCTCGAAGCGGGTTGCCAAGGCTCTGCGCAAGAGTCGATCAACCAATCTCGGCGAAGGTGGTGTGTCGCATCTCGCTGTGGCGCTCGCCTTGGAGCTCGGGCTCTACCGCACCCACTCCGTCCGGGTCACCCAGGTTGATCAGCAGGCCGGTCTGCTCGTCGTGCGCGACGACGGTGGAACGAGGGAGGTGGCGCTCTCGGGAGCTCCCAGTCTCTTCATGAAGTCTCCCGAGGGCACCGAGTCGCGCAGCGAGCTCGTGATTTACCCCGGAGACCAGGTGACGCTCCACAGTCTCGAAGACCGGTTGGTGGCTGTCGAATTGGCTTCGGAGCGCGCCGTGGAGCGTCCGTCGGTCAGTCAATACAGCTCCTGGCGTCGCTTCAGGTCCGATGAGCGTCTGAGACAACTCGTGGCCAAGCGATATCCGGGGTTCGAGATGAGTGGGCTGGAGATCCTGGAGAGGGGAGCGTCGGGTCGAGTGGCGCGAATGCGTCTCACCTCGAACTCAGGAGAATCGGTGGATGTCGCGGGTCTGGCAGTGCGCTGGACCTTGGACTTGCCCGACACCTGGTTCTCGGTCCGACGGGTCGACCAGGGCGAACGGCGCGGCTGGAGTTTTCGCGGTCGCGGTCTGGGCCACGGGGTGGGTATGTGCCAGGTGGGCGCCTATGCCATGGCGAAGCGAGGCTCCGGCTACCGTGAGATCCTGACGCACTACTACGACGACGTTCGAATCGAACGGTGGCCAACTCGTCCGGAGATCGGCGGAGTGCCAGCGGGTGGCTCTGCGACCTCGCGATGAGCTCGGGACCGAGTTGGGAGCGCGCCTGAACATGGATCTGGACGACGTCGTCGAGAAGATTCGTGCACGCCACGTGCGCACCATGGCTCGGTCCATCTCCACTCTCGAGCGGCGCGGCGCGCCGGCGCGCGATCTCGTTCGTGCTCTGCAACCTCACTTGGGGAAAGGCCGAACGGTAGGCGTCACCGGACCTCCGGGTGCCGGTAAGAGCACGATGGTCGACTCGCTTGCGAGAGCGTGTCGGGCGCGCGACGAGAGAGTGGCGATCCTGGCCGTCGACCCGACCAGCCCGTTTACCGGCGGCGCCATCCTCGGCGATCGGGTTCGCATGTCGGAGCTCGAGAACGACCCCTCGGTCTTCCTGAGATCGATGGCGACTCGGGGAGGCGTCGGAGGACTTTGCCCTGCCTGTGCGGACGCGATCGATCTGCTGCTCGCGGCGGGCTTCGACTGGGTCTTCGTGGAGACGGTTGGCGTTGGCCAGGATGAAGTCGACATCGTACGGACCGTCGATTGCGTCGTCGTCGCGACGGTGCCCGGACTAGGAGACGAAATCCAAGCCATCAAGGCTGGCGTCATGGAGATAGCCGACGTCTTTGCGATCAACAAGGCGGATCGGCCGGGAGCGGATGAGGTCCTCAAAGCGCTCAGACTGATGCTCTCACTCCGTGAGGACCCCGCGGAGCCCGAGCCGGCCATCATCAAGACTGTCGCCTTGCGAGGCGATGGAATGGATCTGCTTCTCGAGGAGATCGAGCGTTTTCTGGGTCTCGAGAGCGACGAAGCGTCTCAGCGTCGCCAGAGACTTGCGCAGCGCGTCGAGAGCGTCCTTCGCGAGGAGGTTCTGGCGCTGACTCGCGGGAATCCACACTTCCAGGACCTGGTCGACGAAGGTGTCGAGCGGCGGCGAGATCCCTACACTGTGGCCGACGAGCTCCTGCGAGCCTGGCGCGAGCAGGCCGGCTGACCAAAAGTCTGCCTGAGAGCCGAGTTGGAGAGCGTGGGGTACGGTGGGGTACCGTGGGGTACCGTGGGGTGATGTGATGGCCTCAGCCTGTCTTGCCTCGACTCCGACTGGTTTGGGCAATCCACTCGATTCCGTTGTTACAGTCCACCCCGAGTTCCGCTAGCCCCGTCTGACTGGAGAGAGCCGTGATCAGTAAGGTCGACCACATCGGAATCGCCGTTCATTCGATCGAAGAGTCGCGCGCCCTGTATGAGGCGATGGGGCTGGAGATCGCAGAGATCGAAGAGGTTCCACAAGAGCAGGTGCGAGTCGCCATGATTCCGTGCGGATCGGTGAGGCTCGAGCTCCTCGAGCCCATGTCGCCCGAGTCGCCGATTGCCAAACACCTCGAGAAGCGCGGTCCGGGCCTGCATCACGTGTGCTTGGGCACCGACGACATCTCGGCCGACGACGGCCGACTTCGGGAGCGGGGCTACCAGCTCCTTCGCGACCAGCCAACCATCGGTGCCGAGGGTGCGCTCGTCCAGTTCCTACACCCAAAGAGTGGTGGCGGAGTTCTCTACGAGCTCTCCCAGCCACAAGACTGAAGCGGAGCTCCACAGCCATGGATTCCCTAGGACCCGGAACTCTGGTCATCGTCCATCTG
The DNA here is from genome assembly GCA_028285365.1 of Thermoanaerobaculia bacterium. Classification (GTDB taxonomy): domain Bacteria; phylum Acidobacteriota; class Thermoanaerobaculia; order Multivoradales; family Multivoraceae; genus JANQPS01. Next base: position 3,839 of record JANQPS010000518.1, read on the forward strand.
CGTGAGCCCACCGAGAAGTTCTGGGGTGTTCTCGAGCGGCTCGACACGCTGGGTGCGGTGCTGCGGGGCCTCAACGTGTCGAGCTTCGACGACTGGCTCGGTCAGGCTGCCCGCTCGCAGAGTCCGGCAATCGACCTCGCGACGATGTTCGTGCCGATGTTCCGAGTCGAGCGCATCTTCCTCGACGAGCAGGTCGGTGAGGTCGAGAGCTACGGTCAGCGTTTCGAGAACCGAGTCGGCGTCACGGTCGAGGAGTTTCTGGGTCTGCCCGGCGCAACCAGCGATTCGGGCGAACTCCCTTCGTAGAGGAGTCGTCGCGTCGACTCCTGGCTGTTCGCCGACCGCCCAAGATCCTCGCTGATCTGTGATCAGCGTGTAGCGAGAACGCTGGCTGCCCTCCCGGAGTCTAGAGCGTCGAGCACGCTACCTTCGACGACTCGGAAAGAGCTCGATCAGCAGCTTCCGAAGCGAGCCGTTTGGGCTGACAAGCTCGTTTCCGTAGAGAGTTTGCCAATGCCAGGCGCCGATCTAGAGCAGCGTGCAACGAGAGCGTTGGCAGTCTTCCCGGAGTCTCGAGCCGCGAGCGCGCTACCCCCACAGATTCGCTAAAGAGCTCGAGACTCCCAAGGAACTCCCGAGACGAGCACGCTTTCTTAAAGAGCTCGTCGCTAGGGAGTTCCCGTTGTCGAGCGCGATCTCCCTGAGCAGCGTGAATCGAGAGCATTGGCAGTCTTCCCGGAGTCTCGAGCCGCGAGCACGCTGCCTCCGCCGATTCGCCAAGAAGCTCGAGACTCCAAAGGAACTCCCGAAGCGAGTCGGTTCGGTTGACGAGCTCGCCGCCTAGGGAGTTCCCGAAGCCAAGCGCGATTACTCTGAGCGGCGCGTGCTGCGAGAGCGTTGGCCGTCTTCCCGGAGTCTCGAGCCGCGAGCTCGCTACCCCCACCGATTCGCTAAAGAGCTCGAGACTCCCAAGGAACTCCCGAAGCGAGCGCGCTTCTTCAACGATTCGGTGCGTAGGGAGTTCCCACTCCCGAGACGAGCACGCTTTCTTAAAGAGCTCGCCTCCTAGGGAGTTCCCGTTGTCTAGAACTGCACGTACTCGACGAAGAACGCCTCGGGCGCCATTCTTCCCTTGGCCAGGAGGGGCGCGTTGTCGCTGCTCAGCACGAACTGGCCTGCACGCGAGCGGTTCGACGTCTGAAGCAAAAGCTCGACGGCTAGCAGCGGCAGGTCTTGACTGCGCATGTCCTCGAAGGCGATCGAGACGCTGGTCAGCGCGTTGAACACCTCGCCTGGAGCGTCCGTCGTGATCTCGACGAGCAGGTTGTCACTGACCGTCCCCTGGAACACCGCCAAGGTCTCGATCCCCTGAGATCGCAGAGTCATCTCGAGAGTCCGGGCCAGCTCGCCATTGGCCGCCTGTTGACGCGTGAAGCTGCGGAGATCGGGGAAACCGCCCGGGGTCTCTCGGAGCTGGACGGGCCTGTCTTCCTCGTCGCCGACCTCGGCGGAACGGAATCTCCGAACACCGCGCAGCTCGGAGCCGTCAACGGTTTGACGCCCTCCGATGACCACGTTGCTCGATTCGCGTCCGTTCTCGATCAGGATGGCGTCACTGGAGACGACGCCGTTGAGAGAGTTTGTCCGCGCGAGGTCGATCTCGCTGAGCGGAATGGTGGTGGCCCCACCACTCGAGAGCTGAATCAGTGCCTTGTCGCCCTGGATTTCGTACTCTTTGGCGGCGTTGATCGTCGAACCATCCTTGAGATAGATGCGATACGCCTGAGTCGGAAGAGCGAGAAGCAGCAAGAGGAGGGCGACGGTGATGAATCGTCGCCGCGCCGTAGCGATCGTTGGCGGTTTGGGCTGAGAAGATGGCATTTGCAACCTCCAAGTGGATGGTCGATACCGTTGGGAAAGCATGCAGAGACAGTGCAGAGCACCAGCACTATCATAGCTCTCCGCCAGATGCCTGGCCTGGGAGATGACAACAGAGCCAGGCAAGCAGGGTAGGCAGCCTCAGCCAGGCAGGCGGTGGAGAGACGGCGGGGGTGTCGCCGAGTCCTTCGGAGATCCAGTCAGTGAACCAGTCGACGACCGCTCAATTCGAACCGAGTGACAGCTCGAGTGGGAGTCGCTCGAGGCTGGCGTGGTTTCTCGCGCGGAAGTACCTCTCCGGGCGCCGGAGTCGACTGCTGTCCAACACGGCCAGGGCGGCCCTGGGCTCGACGGGGCTCGGGGTGGCGGCGATGATCGTTGCTACGTCCTTGATGAACGGTTACACGGACACGCTTCTGCAGAAGATGGTCCGGGCCGGAGCGATGATCGTCATTCCGATCGGTAGCAGTGACATCCATCCCGCACCGGGAGTCGTCGAGCAGCTCGAAGACTTGCCTGGTGGCCCATCGGTCTCGTACTCGGTTCTCGGTCAAGGGACCCTCGTGTCGGAGCGCCGACCGACGGGTTTGGACGTCCAGCTTCGTGGCGTCCTCCCGGATTCTCCGATTCTGGGGGCTACCGCCGAGCAGCTCGCAGATGTCGGTGGTCATCCTGGTATCGTCCTCGGGCGTGACCTGGCCACTCGGCTCGGAGTCGGTGTCGGAGACCGCGTTCGGATCGTGGCTCTGCATTCAGGAGACGGCGATCCATTCCGGTTCCGGACCGCCCGGGTGGCAGGGACCTTGGCAACCGGGCTGTCTCTCTTCGACCAGAGCTACGCCATCATGAGCCTCGAGGTCGTCGAAGAACTCGTCGGGCTCAGTGGTGCCTACGAGGTCGCTCTCGAGGACCACGGGCAGCTGGAGCCGGCCCTGAGTGCCGCTCGAGAGTCACTGGGTGACGACTTCCTCGTGCGCGATTGGCGCCAGAGCAGTCCCGGGCTGTTCACGGCGCTGGCTCTGCAGAAGTGGGCTCTGTTTCTGGTCTTGGGGCTGATCGTCCTGGTGTCGATGTTGAACATCGTCTCGACCCTCATCGTCCTGGTCCGTGAGCGGACCAGGGACATTGGTCTACTGTTGTCACTCGGAGCAAGACCACAGACCGTGCGGCGCTGCTTTCACATCTGCGGCGTGCTTCTCGGCAGTGCGGGTACCGCTCTGGGTGTTGTCCTCGGGGCGTCGATCTGTTGGGCCGCCACGCGCTTCGAGCTGCTGCGTTTCGACTCCGAGGTCGCGAAGATCTACTTCATCGAGGTCGTACCGTTTCACGTGCGGCCGCTCGATCTCGTGGCCGTGACGGCCTTGACGCTCCTGCTCAGCCTGGTGGCCTCGTGGTACCCGGCTCGGCGGAGCAGTCGGATTGCGCCCGCCGACGCACTGCGGTACGAATAGGGAAAGGGTGAACGTCAGCTAGAGAGCGAACAAGTGACCGTCAGCGACTGGGCGGCTTTTGCGAGCCCAGACGTGAAAAGGGGCCGCCGAAGCGGCCCCTTTGGTGATACGCGCGGTAAGGATCCGCGGTTCCTATGAGAGGATCTGGCAAGAGGCGGCGTGAGCCGCCCAGTGGGCTCTCCGGTAAAACCGGCTACGGACGTAGCGCGGTGGAAGCCCGGATGGATCGAGGGAGGACCATCTGGAGTACGTCTCGTTAGAGTGACTGTGGTTTTCTCCTACCCTCTGTACCTATATACGAAAAAAACCCGAAAACCGTTCAGAGAATTTCAAACTTTTTTCGCTAGGCCCAGAAGGACCGACAATCGAAACCAATTCGTGCCGATCGAGTACCTGAAGTGGCCTCGTCGGAGCCACGGTCCCGCCGCACAACGCACGACAGGGTCAGTTGCGACCGTCAGTTGCGACCATCGTTTGGACCTCCCACCGGGACAACAGCCCGTGAGCAGCTCGGATTCCCGCCCGCACAACGGAAAAAGCGACGAACCGGGCACGCCGGCCCCTGCCGCTTCCGGTGTGGCTCGGGGTGCGGTTGCCGACTCTCGGGGCGAAGAACTGCCGCGTGAGTGGGGTCTTTGCTCGCGCTGCGCTCTAGCTCGGGTCGTGCGCTCGAAGCGCAGCGCCTTCATGCGCTGCGGCCGTTCGGACGAGGACAAGTCCTTCTCGCGCTATCCCCCGTTGCCGGTCCTGGAGTGTGACGGATTCGTCAGCCTGACCGGGACGGTTGGCGGGCGCTGAGGTCGGTCGCCGAGTCATCATGCGCCGTCAAGTCGGGAGAGGCGATGCGGATCGTCGCATCCTGCACTGCGACATGGACTGCTTTTTTGCCGCTGTCCATATGCGCGATGACCCGTCTCTGCGTGGACGCCCGGTGGTCATCGGCGGGGATCCCCAGGGGCGCGGTGTAGTGGCAGCGGCGAGCTACGAGGCCAGGGCCTTCGGTGTTCACTCCGCCATGCCGGCAGCTCGCGCCAGCCGACTGCTGCCCGATGGAGTCTTCCTGCGTCCCGAATTCGAGCGCTACCAGGCCGAGTCGGACCGGGTTTTTGCCGTCTTTCGGGAGGTTACGGACCTCGTTCAGCCGGTTTCGATCGATGAGGCTTATCTGGACGTCAGCGACTGCCTGGCCGCCTACGGATCTGCCACCGCGATCGCCAAGGAGCTCAAGTCTCGTATCAAGGATGAGATCGGACTGACGGTCAGCATCGGAGTTGCGCCCAACCGGCTGGTCGCGAAGATCGCCTCTGACTACCGCAAGCCCGACGGTTTGACCGTGGTCCCTCCGCAACGGGTTCAGGAGTTCCTCGGACCGCTTTCCGTTCGAGCGCTCATGGGCGTCGGACCGGCCACTCAGGCCAAGCTGAACAAGACATTCGGCGTCGAGACGGTGGCCGAGTTGAGACGAGTGTCACTCGTGGAGCTGTGCACTCTCTGCGGCAAGAACGGCGAGATGTTGTATCGCTTCGCGCGTGGCGAAGACGATCGACCGGTGGACCCGGTGAGGGTGCGCAAGAGCCTGGGGTCTGAGCGGACGTATGCCGAAGACCTGAGCGATCAGGCGGCGATCGCGGCCGAGATCTCGAGGCAGTCGCAAGGCGTGGCTCGATCGCTGTCGCGTCGCGGCCTGCGGGGGACGCTGGTCACGATCAAAGTGCGCTACGACGACTTCGAGACGGTCACCCGATCAAAAACGCTCGGATTCTCGACGGACGACGGTGGCGACATCGAGAAGACGGCACTCGAGCTCCTACAGCGCACCGAGGCGAACCAGCGCCCGGTGAGGCTGCTCGGAGTGACCATGGGAAGGTTGATGGGAGACGCCCTCGAGACGAATCGTGAGCGCCAGTTCGAGTTGTTCTGAGTCGGGAGGAGAATCGGGACGGGAAGAGCCGTGGGTTCGAGCCGCTCAGTCGCGCAGCCTCTCCATTTTCCGACGATCGCGCTTCGTGGGCCGTCCGGTTCCGCGTTCTCGTCGAGCCGGTGCAGCGTCGAACAGTCGGTCGATCTTGTCGCGGACCGGCCGAGGCGGACTCTCATCCTGATAGAGGTCGGGGGCTTCGGCCTTGCGAACCGGGCGCTCCTTGAGGTCTTGAACGACCAGGATACGAGTCCAGTCGCTGTCGACCTCGATCTCGACGCGGTCGCCCCGTCGCAGGAGGCGATGAGGTTTCGCGCGGGTGTCGTTGACGTTGACTCGGCCCAGTACACAGGCACGGTTCGCCTGCGCTCGCGTCTTGAAGACGCGGGCAACCATCAGCCACTTGTCGATTCGCACGGACTCGAGCATCTTGCGCTTGCGCCTGGGCTCTCTCCTCGTGACCCGAGGCCTCGTGGGCCGCCAGGTGACCTAAGAGGCTTGGTTCCTGAGGCGCTCCAATTCGCGATCTCGTCTGGACTCGACGAGCTCACGCTCCCGGCGGTAGTTCTCTTCGTCTTCGGGATTGGCGGCCTGGCTCTTGTGAAGGATCTCGAGCTCGGCCAGCCGCGCCTCGGCTCGATTGCGGACTTCCGCCATCTGCGCCTTGACCTCGGGGCTCAAGGCCGTTTCGCTAGGTTTCTCGATACCCTGCTCCTGCATTCGCTCGAGGGCCCGTTCGTAGGCTGACTTCATGGTTTTCCGTTCGGGGAAGAAACGCTCTTGCAGCTCCAGGAGCGGTTCGAGCGGTTGGTTCCGATGCTTGGTGAGATGATTTGGACGGTGGCTGGCAGCTCGTGAGAAGTCTAGCAATCAGCAACATCGATCGCGTCACGAGGTGGTTCTCGTGAACGTGGACTGGTGAGTCGATTGGCTCGCTTCCTCTTGATCTTCGTTGACGGAGTCGGACTGGCGCCGCCAGCACCGGACAACCCGCTGGCGACCAGCGCCATGCCCGCGGTGGTCAGCCTTCTGGGTGGTGCCCTGACCTCCGACTTGCTGACGGACGAGAGTCGCCAGGGCTTTCAGCGGGATGTGACTCTCGCCGCCCTCGACGCGAACCTGGGGGTTGCCGGACTGCCGCAGTCCGCCACGGGGCAGACGACCCTGTTCACAGGAGTCAACGCGGCCGCCCTCATAGGCCGCCACGTGCCTTCGTTTCCAGGAGGGAAGCTGCGCGAGCTGATCGAGGAGTCGGGTGTGCTGGCTGCGGTCGATGGTCTGGGGTTGCGCTCGACGTTCGCGAACGCCTTCTCACCCGCCTACTTTCGGCTGCTAGAGCAGCGTAAGCGTCGCAAGTCGGTGACGCTCTGTCTCGTGGAAGCTGCGGGTCAAAACCCTCGCGGCCTGGAAGATCTTCGAGCCGGTAGAGCCGTCAGCTGGGACCTGACCCGAGAGATGTTCGCCGCACATGCCGAAGCCGAACCGCCTCTCGAGGTCATCGCGACGTCGACCGCGGGCCGACATCTTGTCGAGCTGACGCGCTCGCACGATCTCGTCGTCTACGAGTCGTTTCTCACCGATCTGGCAGGACATGGCCGTTTCGAAGGTGGTGCCACCGTCGCCCTCGAGCTGATAGACGGTTTGATCGCGGGAGTCGTCGATTCAGCGGCAGAAGATCTGGAACAAGATCTGACGATTCTGATCACGAGCGATCACGGCAACGTCGAAGAGCTCGGTCATCGACGTCACACCCGCAACCCTGTGCCACTGTTGGCCAAGGGGTCTCATGCCGAGCAGTTTGCGAGCTTGACGTCGTTGGATGAGGTGACGCCGACGATGCTGGCTCTGTTCGGCGAACAGTCGTTGCCGTGACCCTGCCTCAGATTCCTCCGGAGTAGCGGCCAAAGACGTCGCGGAGGGTGTCCGAGATCTCGCCGAGCGTGACCTCTTTGCGAGCACAGTTCAGGATGGCGTCCATCAGGTTCGCGTCACCCTGCGCCTCTTCGCGAAGGCGCGACAGCGCGCTGCTGGCGGCTTCAGGGTCGCGTGCGGCCTTGAATGCGGTCAGACGCTCCACCTGTGCCTGCTCAGCTCTCGGATCGATTTCGAGGACCTCGGGAGGCGTCTCCGAGTCCACCTGGTAGCGGTTGACGCCAACGATGACCAGGTCTTCGCTCTCGACTGCGCGTTGATGCCCGTAGGCAGCCTGAGCAATCTCTTGCTGCTGAAAGCCGTGCTCGATCGCTTCTGCTGCGCCTCCCATCTCTTCGATTCGTGAGATGTAGGCTCGCGCTTCGTCCATGATCCGGCGAGTCGTGGCCTCGATGGCGTACGAGCCGCCGAGTGGATCGGTCGTCGCGGTGATGTTGCTCTCGTGGGCGATGATCTGCTGCGTCCGCAGAGCGGTGCGTGCCGAGTCTTCTGTTGGTAGACCCAGAGCTTCGTCCATGCCGTTCGTGTGGAGCGATTGCGTTCCGCCACAGACCGCGGCGAACGCCTGGAGCGCGACTCTGACGATGTTGTTCTCGGGCTGCTGGGCGGTCAGCGTCGATCCCCCGGTCTGTGTGTGAAAGCGCAGCCATAGCGAGCGCTCGCTCTTGGGTGAGTAGCGCTCCTTGACGAGCTCCGCCCATAGCTGGCGGGCCGCCCGAAACTTACTGACCTCTTCGATGAAGTCGTTGTGCGCGTTCCAGAAAAAGGAGAGTCGCGGAGCGAAGTCGTCGATCTCGAGTCCTCGCTCGAGCACAGCGTCGACGTAGCAGAGCGCGTTGGCGAGCGTAAAGGCGACTTCCTGGACGGCGGTACTGCCGGCCTCGCGCATGTGGTAGCCGGAGATCGAGATGGGATTCCAGCGGGGGACGTTCTGCGCGCAGTAGCTGATGAGGTCGGTGACGAGGCGGAGCGACGGTTGTGGCGGGTAGATGTAGGTGCCCCGCGCCGCGTACTCCTTGAGGATGTCGTTCTGGGTGGTCCCTCCCAGCGCGGCGAACTCGACGCCCTGCTCCTCGGCGACCGCCAGGTAGAAGGCCAGCAGGATCGGCGCGGTGGAGTTGATCGTCATCGACGTGGTGACGCGGTCGAGCGGGATCTGGTCGAAGAGTGCCCTCATGTCGGCGATCGAGTCGATGGCAACGCCGACTCGACCAACCTCGCCGAGCGCAGCGTCGGCGTCGCTGTCGTAGCCGATCTGGGTCGGCAGATCGAACGCAACGGACAATCCTGTCGTGCCTTGTTCGAGGAGGTAGCGATAGCGCCGGTTCGACTCCTCTGCGGTGGAGTAGCCGGCGTACTGCCGCATGGTCCACAGCCGCTTGGAGTACATCTCCGCGTACAGCCCCCGCGTGTAGGGGAACTCCCCTGGAGGAGACGGGGGATTCTCGATGTCGACGGCGGAGTAGGACGACTTCGCGCCGGGCTCTTTTGGCGGATCGCTGATCTTCGTCATGGCCGGAGAATATCGCCTGAACGGTGGGGTTTGGACGCTATGTCGACGCGTTCGAGGCCTGCTCGCCGACCTTGGAGGAACGATCAGAACTCGCGCTGTGCTCGTGCCGCCCCCACGCGTCGGACGAGCGATCTCGAGGTAGCCCTAGGACTAGCGGTGAACGCAAGCATGACCACTAGATCTTGGGTTTTACCTTGACATAGATGCGCTCTTTGCCATAACTTTGCCGGCGCTGTTCTGAGCCAGTGATTATTGAGTCCGAGGAGACGAGCCCAATGACGATGGAGCCGGCGTCGGTAGGTCACCGTGCGGAAGATGTTCTGGTTGAAGCACTTAACGGTGAGAAGCCCAGGCTGCGAACGCGCCGGGGTCCTACTGAGAATGGCACGGCCCAAGGTGATGAAGGCTCCTCGGCAGCCTCTGTCGACAAAGAGATCGACAAGAGCGCGGGACTGAAGGTCGAACGGCGCTTCACCGTCGCCGGCCAGGACCCGTTCGATCTCGTGGAGTGGGAGCTCCGGGACGCAGTCATTGCGAACGAGAAGGGTGAGGTCGTCTTCGAGCAGAAGGGAGTCGAAGTTCCGGCGTTCTGGACGCAGACTGCGACCAACGTCGTCGTCAGCAAGTACTTCCGCGGACAGCTCGGGACCAGTGAACGGGAGACGACGGTCCGGCAGCTGATCGGCAGAGTGGTCGATACCCTCCTCCAATGGGGCCTGCGCGGAGCCTACTTTCGCAGTGAAGACGACGCTGCGGCTTTCCATGCTGAACTCAAGCATCTGCTCCTTCATCAGTTCGCCTGCTTCAACTCGCCCGTCTGGTTCAACCTCGGCATCGAAGACGAGCCTCAGTGCTCGGCGTGCTTCATCAACTCGGTCGACGACACGATGGAGTCGATTCTCGAGTTGGCCAAGACCGAAGGCATGCTGTTCAAGTACGGCTCGGGCACGGGCAGCAACCTCTCGTCGGTCCGTTCATCGCGCGAGTTGCTCGCCGGCGGCGGTACGGCCTCCGGGCCAGTGTCGTTCATGAAGGGCTTCGATTCTTTTGCCGGTGTGATCAAGAGCGGCGGAAAGACACGCCGGGCGGCAAAGATGGTGATCCTGGATGTCGAACACCCGGACATCATGGACTTCATCAACTGCAAGAAGCAGGAAGAGCAGAAAGCCTGGGCGTTGATCGACGCTGGGTATGACGGTGGCTTCAACGTTGCGGGTGGCGCCTACGACTCTGTCGCCTATCAGAACGCCAACCACTCCGTCCGCGTGACCGACGACTTCATGAAGTCCGTCGCCAAAGATGGCCGCTGGACGACGCGAGCCGTGCTCGACAAATCGCCGGTCGAGACTCTCCCGGCTCGCGAGGTCATGGACGAGATTGCCGATGCGGCCTGGATCTGCGGTGACCCGGGCCTCCAGTTCGACACGACCATCAACGATTGGCACACCTGCCCGAACACCGATCGGATCAACGCCAGTAACCCGTGCAGCGAGTACATGTTTCTCGACGACTCGGCGTGCAACCTGGCCTCTCTGAATCTGCTGCGTTTCTACGACGCCGATTCGGGCTTCGACACGGAGGCGTTTCGGCACGCCTGCGAGATCGTGATTACGGCGCAGGAGATCATCGTCGACTTCTCGCGCTATCCGACCCCTGCGATCGCGGAGAATTCGCATCGCTTTCGCCCGCTCGGCCTCGGTTTTGCGAATCTAGGGGCCCTGCTCATGGCCAGGGGGCTGGCCTACGACTCGGACGAAGGCCGTGACTATGCGGCCGCGATCACCGCCCTCATGTCTGGCTCTGCGTACGCTCAGTCGGCTCGAGTGGCCGAGGTTCTCGGGCCGTTCGAGGGATTTGCCCCCAACCGTGAGCCTGCGCTCCGCGTCATGGGCAAACACCGAGACGCGGCTCATCGACTGGCCGAAGGCACCGCGCCGTCGGGGCTCGTCGATGCGGCTCGAGGGGCCTGGGACGGTGTTGTCGAGCTCGCTGAGCGCCATGGGCTGCGAAACAGTCAGATCTCCGTGCTCGCTCCCACCGGCACGATCGCTTTCATGATGGACTGCGACACCACCGGGGTCGAGCCCGATATCGCGCTCGTCAAGTACAAGAAACTGGTGGGCGGCGGCCTCATGAAGATCGTCAACGGCACCGTTCCTCTAGCTCTCGATGAGCTCGGTTACGACGCCCCAGCTCGTGATCGCATCGTTGCGTACATCGATGAGCACGACACGATCGAGGGCGCGCCAGACCTGGCAGAAGACCATCTGCCGGTCTTCGATTGTGCCTTCAAACCGGCCAATGGCGAGCGCTCGATTCACTACCTCGGTCATTTGCGAATGCTGGCGGCCGTTCAGCCGTTCATCTCGGGTGCGATCAGCAAGACGATCAACATGCCCGAAGACTCCACCAGGCAGGACATCTTCGACGCCTACGTCGAAGGCTGGGAGCTGGGTCTGAAGGCGATCGCCATCTACCGTGACGGCTGCAAGCGGAGTCAGCCGCTGTCCACTAAGGCCGAGAGTGCTGACGAGGCTCCAGATCTCGCAAGCCTCGCGGCTGACGGGATCGTGATGCGTCGCAAGCTGCCCGACGAGAGGCAGGCACTGACGCACAAGTTCTCCATCGGGGGACATGAGGGCTACATCACCGCAGGGACCTACGAGGACGGTACGCCGGGAGAGATCTTCCTGCTCATGGCCAAGGAAGGGTCGACGATCTCCGGGCTCATGGACGCCTTTGCGACGGCGATCTCCCTAGCACTCCAATACGGAGTGCCGCTCGAGGCCCTGGTCGAGAAGTTCACGCACACGCGCTTCGAGCCAGCCGGCTTCACGAAGAATCCAGAGATTCCGATGGCCAAGTCGGTCACGGACTACATCTTCCGCTGGATGGCCTCGCGGTTTCTCGACGACGACCAAAAGGCTCGTGCTGGTGTCGTCGTGGCGGAACCGGCTGAGTCTGAGGGAGAAGAAGGCGACGGCAGCGGCTCAGGCGCACCTGTGGCTGTTACTGTGCCGGCGCCCGGTCAAGTCGCCTTTCAGTTGCAGCAAGACGCTCCCAGCTGTTCTGACTGCGGATCGATCATGGTGCGCAACGGGAGTTGCTACAAGTGTCTCGAGTGCGGCTCTACGAGCGGCTGCAGTTGAGTGCACCTGAGACTCTCGCCGCGAGATTCAGCGTGAAGTCGATCGAATCACAGAGCTTCGAATCACATAGTTCCGAATCACATAGTTCCGAATCACAGACTTCCGAATTACAGACTTCCGAATTACAGAGTGTCGAGTTCTCCGGGTTTTCCGGAGGGCTCCTTCGTGGGTTCCTGTAGCGAGCCCCTTCTATATGGGGGAACATGCGGTCTGCCCCCACAACCAATGCCCTTCCGGGCGGGAGAACATTGAAATGGCTGCGAAGAAGAAAACCACGAAGAAGAAGGTCGCCAAGAAGAAGGTGGCCAAGAAGAAGGTAGCGAAGAAGAAGGTCGCCAAGAAGAAGGTGGCCAAGAAGAAAGTAGCGAAGAAGAAAGTCGCCAAGAAGAAGGCGGCCAAGAAGAAGGCTCCAGCGCGCAAGAAGCGCTGATGGATGTCACGTGCTGAAGAGCACGTTCTTTCCGGCTAGCTAGACAACCGCGCCTAGGGCCGTGAGTCCCTCAGGCGCTGTGGTCGGGACTCGAGTGCTCCGTCCAGCTCATGGTTCGACGCTCGAGAATCCAAGGTCAGTCTCCCGCCCTGCAACCCGTCCCAGGAAGTGCACCGGATCCCGGTCCTGCACGCCGTCGTCCGAAACCGAGAACTCTCGGAGATGAAGGGGGCGTGTGGGGGCCGGGCGGTTGTGGCGTGGTGCGGTAGAAGTGGCCACCAGGGCTAGCTAGGGCGGACCTCCGCTCGATGACGACCGTCTTCGTGACGTACTTGGCGTATCCTTGTGCGCTCGCGGAGGCGTAACTCATGAGTGGAGATCAACAACCAGGAACGCACCAGGAGCCCGTCGGGGGTCACGCCGGCGGGACGATCTCGTCGTCGCCAAATACCCCTTCGCCGAAGGGTGGGTTCGGCAGGATGCTCGTGATCGTTCTCGTGGGATTGTCTGGTGTGGCAGCTGCGTGGCTGGGGTGGACGCTTGGCAGCCGCGGTGCCCCGGGCGATACCAGTGGCCAAGAGTTGCCTTTTGCCTCGATCGTCTTGCCGGTTCTCGACGGCGAACGAGATGGCCCAGGGCTGCACCCCGGCGAGATCTCGGTGCTCGATTTCTGGGCGACATGGTGTGCGCCTTGTCGTGTTCAAGCGAAGATCCTCGACGAAGTTGCGGCCGACTTCGCTCCCCGGGGCGTGAACTTCTTCGCCATCGATGTCGGCGAACCGGCCGACCTGGTCAGGGAGTCCGTCCAGGACGACCCGTACCCTTATCCGGTCCTGCTGGACGAAACCGGTGACCTGTCCGCCGAGTTCGGGATCTACATGCTCCCAACTGTCGTGGTCGTGGCCGCAGACGGCAAGGTGGCTCTATCGAAGCCCGGAATCACGGGTCGGACGCAGCTCACGAACCTCTTGAATGAACTCTTGAGCGAGCCCGACGTCAGGGCAACCGGTGAAACGGATGACGCCTGAGAGCTCGTCGTCACCAGTGGCCAACGAGGCTGACGAGTCACGTCCCTCAAGGGTCAACATCCGCAACTTTTCCGTGAAGTGTGGCCACTGCCGCGAGTATCAGACTCTCGTAGGATTCGCTCCGTCCGACGAGTGGAACGTCTACACGTACGAGTGTGACAACCCTCTCTGTGATCCGGAACGAAGCCGCACGCTGATCGAGGTGCCCGCGAACCTGGATGAGTTTGCCACTCGGGATCCCTCGTGGAGGGGCGGCAAGAGCCACACTGGATGTTGAACCAGCACCGTTGGGATATCGGTCGCTGGCCCCGTCAGCCAAACCTGCACTAGTCTCCGCGTCTCGACTCGGCTGAATCGAGCCGGATCTCTGCCGCTTTCTGCCGAGTCCGAAGGACCACCTGGCTTCCATCTTGCAGTCTCGCAGTCGCCGATCCAGTTCGATGCGAGTCAGGCAGCGACAGTCCCCAGCTCGCACCTTTCCAAGCCTTCATCGATCCGTCTGACGCAGTGCCGCCAGACTTTGCCTATCGAGGACAAGAATCCATGAGTACCGTCGTCCACATCGTTGGAACTGGGACCATCGGGGAGCCCCTGATTGGTCTGTTTACGGATTTTGCGGACAAGTTTGGCGTCGACGAGGTGACGTTCCACAAGCGCACTCCGCTCGTGAGTGATCGCGCCAAGCTCGAGCACCTGATGTCACGTGGAGCGAAGCTCGCGGTCAATGAGGAATCCGTCGGCGACTTCGAGGCGCTGGGACACAAGGTGACCTATACCGCCGAGGAGGCGCTCGACCGTGCGGCAGTCGTCATCGACTGCACTCCGGCAGGCAATGCGCACAAGGAGGACCTCTACCAGAAGCTGACGACGGCTCGAGGCTTCTTGGCTCAAGGATCCGAGTTCGGCTTCGGCAAACCGTACGCGCGTGGCGTTAACGAGGACGTCCTGGACGAAGACGACGATCGCTTCGTGCAGATCGTCTCCTGCAACACGCACAACATCTGTACTCTGATCAAGACCTTTTGTGGGAACGAGGACGGTGGCTACGACGTCGACCACGCCAACTTCGTGTGCATCCGCCGAGCCAACGACATCAGCCAGGCCACCAAGTTCATTCCGTCGCCAAACGTGGGTCGTCACGACGACGAAGAATTCGGGACCCATCATGCTCGCGACGCGCACTCCCTGTTCGCCACCCAGGGCCATGATCTGGACCTGTACTCCTCGGCTCTCAAGGTGAACACCCAGTACATGCACTCGATCTGGTTCAAGATCCGACCGACCTTCGAGCTGTCCCATGACGACGCCGTCGAGCGACTGAGGGCAAATGCCCGGGTGGCCCTTACCGAGAAGCGGGACGCCAATCTCATCTTCAGCTTCGGCCGAGACCATGGCTACTACGGGCGAATCCTCTCCCAGACGGTCGTGAGCCTCCCGACGCTCAGCGTCAGGCGAGGTCGAGACATCTACGGTTTCTGCTTCACGCCTCAAGACGGCAACTCCCTGCTCTCGTCCATCGCCGCGACCTTGTGGCGCATCGAGCCTGACTGGGATCGCGTGTCGGACAGGCTGTCGGCCATCCGTCGCTGGCTGTATCGGGAAATCTAAGAGCGTGCTGTCGTCCTGAGCCGCCCCACCTCACGTTCACCGCGACCCAGATCGCGTCCGGATCGAAGCGATGTGCGCGATCGAGCGCGCACGCTCGCCCAGGTCGACGAGTTCGAGACGACGATCGAGCGTCTGCTCGAAGGCGGAGACGGACTCGCGCGCGTCGACGGGATTCCGATCTTCGTGAGTCGAGCGGCTCCAGGCGACCGCGTCCGAGCGCTTATCGTCCAGCGTCGGCGCGACTACGGCCGAGCCGAGATCGTCGAGATCCTGGAACCCGGCCCTCAGCGCGAATCGCCGCGCTGCCCCGTCTACGAGAGCTGTGGCGGATGCGATCTTCAGCACGTGGCCGACACCCAGCTCGAGCAGAAGGTCGAAGCGGCCCTGGAAACCCTGCGGCGATTGGGTGGCGTGAATGTCAGAGATCCCGAGATCGTCTCCGGGCCCAGTTGGGGTTATAGAACTCGTGCGCAGTTTCACGTTGCGAGACCGCAGAGCGACGGCAGCGAAGAGGGGGCGGAAGACACCCAGGAAGATGGTCAGCAGGGCGCTGTCCCGGCGCCGAGTGCCCTCAGCGCAAGCAGAGACGAGCCTCTCCAGATCGGCTTCTACCGGCGGGGAAGCCGCGACGTCGTGCCCATCGAGCACTGTCCGGTTCTCGACCCCCGACTCAACACCTTCCTGGCGGAGTTGCCACGTAGTCTCGAGGATCTCGATCGGGTACCAGAGCGCATCGACGTCACCCTGGGTGACGACGGTCTCGCCGTCGCACCTCGACTCGGCGAGCTTCCGAGCCGCGCTGTCAGCCGCCGCGTGGGCTCCTACCATCTCGAGTACGACGCCCGCTGCTTCTTCCAGGGGAACGCGAGTCTGCTCGAGCAACTGGTGGACAAGGTCGTCGCCCGCGATGAAGGTGGTGAGGCGGCGTGGGATCTCTATGCCGGGGTGGGACTCTTCGCCACGGCCCTGGCCAAGCACTACCAGAAGGTCACGGCCGTCGAGACCGACCGGATCGCCGCCCGCTACGCCAGGCGCAATGCCCGAAGAAATCGACTCGCGAACATCGAAGTCGAGGCCCAATCCGTGGACGGCTTCCTTCAGCAGCGGACAGACGTCCCCGATCTCGTGGTTGCGGATCCTCCACGGGGAGGGCTCTCCAAGGGTGCGCTGAGGGATCTGGTTCGTCTCCGACCCAGACGAGTGGTCTATGTGTCCTGCCAGGCTCCGACCCTGGCCCGCGACCTTCGTACGCTGACGCGTCACTACGAAGTCCGTCGGCTGAGCTTCGTGGACCTCTTTCCCCAGACCGCACACCTGGAAGCCGTGACTCACCTGCATCGGTTGGAAGCATCCTGACCTCGCGACGCACCGTTCTCGTGCCACGTGATCTCTCGCTGCACCGGACCTGAAGCGCCTCGTCGATCCGGACCGTCGGGTTTCACTCGGCGAAAGATCTGAAGCTGCCCTGGCACCGAAGTCCGTTCCAGCGCCAGGACAGTGCCCTTTCAGTCGCGCCGTGTGACAGGGGCCCGCTGGTACGATGAAACGCTCATCTTCGAGGTCCCAAGTGTTTCGCCTTCGACTCGCCAAGAACGACTTCAAGTTCTCCGTCGCACACTTCACGATCTTCCCGGAAGGCGACTCGGAACCGCTGCACGGACACAACTACCGGGTTGGAGTCGAGGTTTCGGGCCGCGAACTCGACGAGTACGACCTGCTCTTCGATATCGCTTCCACCAAACGGGAGATTCGGCGTCTCTGCGAAGAGCTCGACGAGACCATACTTCTCCCCTCGCAAAGCGGCGTCCTCGAAACCCGCCGTCAGGACGACAGTTACCATGTCACCCACGGGCCGAGGCAGTACACCTTTCCCGTGAACGAGGTTCGCCTGCTGCCACTCAACAACTGCACCATGGAGGGCCTGGCCTTCTACTTCTGGAAGCAACTGGCGCCCACCCTCGATCGGGCTCGCGTCCACGAACTCGAGGTCGTAGTCGAGGAAACCGACGGACAGTCCGCGTCCTTCTCCGGCGTCATCGGGTCGAAAGCGGCCGGCCAATGACCACGAGACCGGCAGCGTCCCGCTATGACCCTGTCCGAGAGACCGACTCCTGGAATGAAAGCGAGTGTCATTCCACTTGAAGAGACCGCCGCCAATCCGGCTCGAGCGACGATCTGACGAAAGAGCTGGCACGCCGCTTCTCGACGAGTGGGGGCTCCACCAGACCAAGGCCAACGTCATGGATACGGACCGGCGCGTTGCGAAGACGTGCCCGGAGTCGACACACCCCGTAAGACCTGAGGAGAGACCTTGAAGGCACCAAATCAAGAATCGACGCTGCCCGTCGCTCGTCACCGCCGGGCGCGTGTGCTCCAGATCGGAGTGCTGTTTCTGAGCGGAATCCTCGGGACCTCGGTCGTCGCGGCAGAAGACCTCCTCGACCTGATCAACCCTCTGCTGGGACCAAAATACGCGCGCTGGCTCGTGGGCCCGATCGCAGAACTGGCGACGGAAAAGGAGAAAAAGGCGTACCTGGAGCTGATCGACGACGACAGTGCCAAGGCGTTTGCCGAGAGCTTCTGGTCCGGCTCACGCTCAGGTATACGCGCCGCATTCGACGAGCGAGTTGCCGAAGCCGACAAGCGGTTCGCCGAGGGAACCTACGTCGGATCGGAAACCGATCGCGGCGCGATCTACACCGTCTACGGAGAACCGGCGGAGATCGAGTTCGAAGAGCACCGTGACGTTCGGGATCCGCCCGTGGAACTGTGGCGTTATGGCAAGAAGGCGGAGCCCGGCTTGAACGGCAAGCGACCCCAGAAGACCTATCGCTTCACCAAGTACGACGATGTCACCGTGCAATTTCGCAAGGGTGGCCCCAACGATCCCCAGACGAGACGTCGGCGTCAACCGGATCCGTTCGGCGATCCGATCCGACCCTACTGAGGTAGCGCCTCCGCCGAGGTCCTAGCGGCCCCTTCACTCACTGTCGGGTGCCGGGTATCTTGGGCGTGAGCTCCACCTGAATCTGTCGTGCCAGGCGATCGCTCAGCAGCTTGAAGTCGGCAGGGGAGTAGCGATCGGGGGTGGCGCTCACCTCGACGAGCCCGCGACCGTCTTCGGTGCCCAGGACCTTGATCCGCAGGTCCCCCCAGATCAGCGACCAGTTGGGAGTGACCTCGATGCGACTGTCGAAGCGAATCCCGAGACGGCGCAGAGCGTCGATCACCCGTCCCAGCAGAACACCCTCAGCGACTTCGTAGGGAGTCTCGTAAGCGAAGCGTCGAAGGTGACCGTTCTCGGGGTACACATAGGTGTCCAACTCGATGATCCGGTGGAATCGATCGACGGCGCGGAGGCGTTCGAATGCCGGGTCCATACGAATCGCCAGACGGGTGCGCTCGTTGGACTGGACGGCGTGCTCCATGGCGTCGAGGGCCATCTCGTCCTGCCCGGCAACCGAGTAGTTCTTCGCGATGAGCACCCAGGCCTGACCGGTGTCATCAGCCCGCGACGCGTAGGCCCTGAACATCTCTTCGGCGCGCACGAATTCGCCTTTCCACAAGAGAGCCGTGCCGAGATTGAGCCAGTTGTCGTTGGCCTCCGAATCGAGATCGTGCGCCTCGGTGAAGGCTCGCAGGGCAGCGTCGTACGCTCCTTCGGAGAGTTCCAAGGCTCCCAGATTCAACCAGGCCTGACGCTGCGAGGGGTCGAGCTCCAGCGAGCGAGCGAGATCGATCCTTCCGTTCGCGCGGTCACCCTGCATGAACGCGGCTGTACTGCGCAGCAGCAGGGCACGCGCCGAGGGCTTGCCTCGAGAAGCGAGAGGTTCGATGAGAGCCATAGCGCCCGCCGCGTCACCCATGTCGAGAAGCCGTTGAGCCTGATCCAGTTGCTCGGTTCCCTTCTGCGACAGTAGAGCCGGGGGAACGAACAGGCAGAGAGCCAGCGTGACGACGATGCCGGGCAGTCTGTTTCGAGCGGTCGGCAGGCTCGCGTCGGGACTTGGCTTGGCCGGATGAGACATCGAGGAAAGTCGTACCTGTAACGCTCGGCGCGGAAGGCTACCGCGATAGGGGAAGGTCCTGTCGAGGCCACCTGCGCGTCGACGACTCGATCCTAGCGAAACCGAACTCAGTGTTCCTCGGTCTGGCCTCCTCGGTCACGCTCACTCGGTCACGCTCACTCGGTCTTTGGCGTTGGGAACCGCATCCCGGAGTGCTGGACCTACAATAGAGAGATGACCATAGCCGCCCGTGATCTCGCTCGAGAGCTTTCGACCCGAGTTGTCGGACAGTCATTTGCCGTCCGCGAAGTTGCCATTGCTCTGACCAAGCGTCTGAGGGGTCTTCCCACAGGCAACATCTTGATGATCGGCAGCTCGGGCTCGGGCAAGACGACGCTCATGCGTGCGGTCGAAGATGTGTTGTCCCGTGATCAGGGAACGAAAGAGCTGTCGACGCTGGTTCGGCTCCATGCCAACGTCCTCGGGCAGGAGGCGGAGCAGGGACGACCCGGGCAGCTCGTGCTGCGAGCGCTTTTTGATCAGGCTCGCCGAGATCTTGGTGATGCAGCGGGGCTGCCGCGTCTCCTCGATCACACCAGAAACGGGATCGTTTTCATCGATGAGGTCGACAAGATCCGAGGTCGCGTTGGAAGCGAGCCGAACGTTCGCGGTATTCGGGCTCAAGAGTCGCTGCTGACCCTGATGGAGAACGAGAGTGTCCCGTTCGACATCCCCGAATGGGCGGGGGGGCAGCGAGTCGAGCTCGACTCGCGAGGACTGCTGTTCGTCGCGGCGGGGGCTTTCGAGGGACTCTACGAGTCGGTCTACGATCGCGTGACGATCGGTGACGATCGCGGTGCGCTCCAACCTGTGACGGTCGTAGAAGACGGTGTGGTCAAAGAGGAGCTCCCGTTTCGTCTTCGGGACTGGCTCAGGAGCGAAGATCTCTTCGACTACGGAATGAGTCCGCAGTTCCTGTCGCGTTTCGAGGCTCTGGTCCTGTTCGACGATCTGGGAGAGCAGGATCTCGCTCAGATCCTGCTCCGAGCTCAGGATTCGGGTTTCAACGCCGCGCGTCGTTACTTCGAGTCTTGCGGTGTCGAGCTGGCCATCTCCCCCGCTGCGGTCGAAAAGGTCGCTGCCGTTGCCGCCCGTCGCAAGCGCATCGGGGCCCGGGCGCTTCGTGAGGTCTTTCGTCAGGTGATCCGACCTTACGAGCTCGATCCAGCGGAACAGGCGCCGGGTGGTGTCCTCATGATCGACGCTGAACAGGTCGACGAGGCCCTCGGGAGTGGAGACGACTGACGCCGGGTCAGGACGGCGCCGCAGAGCGGCGGCGGCGGGATTCCCTGAGTTCGCGTAGCCGGACGCTTCGTCGCCAGGCCATCACGCGGCTCGGCAGGAACGACAACCCGAGCATGAGGACGAGGGCGATGGTGATGTCTCGCAGGACCCCTGCGTCGATGCCGGAACCGGCCTGGGCCACCGAAGCGGCCAGGTAGGTGAACACCGTGGCGACCGGCAGGAAAGCGAAAGACGTCGAAACCACGAACGGGCCTCGCCTCACTCCGCCTAGTGCCATGGTGAGGTTGATGAACAGGAAGGGAATCGGTAGATAGCGCATCCTCACCAGCGTCCAAAAACTTCTCTTCGTGAGCAGTTTGGCGAGATGCCGGTGGTGGTTGCCGAGGATTCGTGTGACCGCCTCGTATCCGAGAGCCCGAGCGAACGTGTAGATCACGAGAGCACTCAAGATGATTCCGATGTAGGCGAGCAGGGCTCCCGGCCAGACCCCGTAGGCCAGTCCGGATGCCAGGATCATCGGCGTGATGGGCACTCCGGCCGAACACAGCACGACGAAGACCGTCACCAGTAGGAAGGGCGCAGCCGGTCGCGCCTTGAGGTTGTCGATCAGTGCGAGCCAGCCGTCCTCTTCCGCGAGATTGTTGAGCGGGGTTGCGTAAAACAGGGCAATCAGAACGCAAACTGTCAGACCGAGGAGCCCGATTCGGATCAGATCAGAGCGCGAGATGCTTCTAAGCGGCATGATCTGTAGGAGTTTGCGGTCTTTGTGCCAGCGGCTGCAGGCGGGTTCGTCAGGAGTCTGAATCGAGGACCAGGAAGCGTCTCATGGCCGCCACGAGGGTCTTTTGGGCCTCGGGATCGATGAAGTTGAGCCGTAGCTCATTGATGACACGGACCTCTTCTTCTTTCCACTCGTCCCAGCAGGCGACGCAGGTGTGCGCTCGCACTTCGCTCGCCAGGGGTTCCGGGTACGGAACCCGCTTGGGAGGCGCGAGAGTCTTCGCACACTTCCGGCAAAAGATGGCTGTCATGGTCTTCCTGACGTTGAGGTCTGCCGCCGGCTCTGTTGGCTCAAGGCAGCAGGATGGGGCTTTCTTCGCGGTCGAGCACCGCTTTTGGCACTCGGACCAGGAGCACGAGGTCCTGGTGGTCCGGATTGCCTCTGAGGTTCTTCACGAGATCGTCCGGTACCGCGAGCTTGAGGTAGGCAGGTCGCTTGCTGTTCTGGCGCGCCATCTCGAGCGAGATGCGCTCGGCTGGTGCGATCTCGACCTGTGGTGCGTGCTTTTCCAATGCGTATGCGAGTTGTCGATGGAGTTTGAGGATGTCGTCCATCTCGGCATTGTAGCCACGAAAACAGCTGGGCATCGTGGCCGTGACCGCGGCGGGTGGCGGCAGCTTGCCGCGCACCGAGTTCGGCGCAGGCGGTGTTCCCTCGACGCGGCCATGACGAGGGCGTGGCGAGGCCGGTGACGACCTGTCGGCTGAGACTCTCGCCGGGAGCCGATCGACACCGCGGCGGGTGCGTCGGCTCCAGCTCCTACGCCGACTCGAGCGAGCGGAAGTACTCGATGGTTCGACCGAGACCCTCGGTGAGCGCGATGCGCGGCTCCCAGCCGAGAACTTCTCGCGCCAGGCGGATGTCGGGCTGCCTCGTCTTGGGATCGTCGACCGGAAGATCTCGAAAGTCGATCGTGGAACCGGAACCCGTGAGCTGGATGATCTCTTCGGCGAACTGGAGAATTGTCATCTCGGTCGGATTGCCGATGTTGACCGGGCCCGGATTGTCTGAGTTGAGCAGCCGCCAGATGCCTTCGACCAGGTCGTCGACGTAGCAGAACGACCGGGTCTGCTCGCCATCGCCGTAGACCGTGAGGGGCTCGCCCTTGAGCGCCTGACGGATGAAGTTGGGTACCACCCGGCCATCGCGTGGACGCATTCGGGGGCCGTAGGTGTTGAAGATCCTGATGATCCTCGTCTCCAGCCCGTGGACCCGGTGATACGCCATGACCATGGCTTCGGCGAAACGTTTGGCTTCGTCGTAGACGCCCCGCGGCCCGACCGGATTCACATTGCCCCAGTACGACTCTGGCTGGGGGTGGATCAGCGGGTCTCCGTAGACCTCCGAAGTCGACGCCAGCAAGTACCGCGAACCGTGAGCCCGCGCCAACCCCAGGGTGTTGTGAGTTCCGAGCGAGCCGACCTTCAGGGTCTGAATGGGCAGCTCGAGGTAGTCGATCGGACTCGCCGGCGAGGCGAAATGAAGGATGTTGTCGATCGTCCAGTCGTTGTGGAACGGAGTCGAGATGTCGTGCTCGACCAGGGCGAACCGATCGTTCTCGAACAGATGATCGATGTTCTTGATATTGCCCGTGACGAAGTTGTCGAGGCAGATGACCGAGTGCCCTTCTCGAAGCAGTCGCTCACAGATGTGTGAGCCCAGGAAGCCGGCACCGCCGGTGACCAGTGAGACCGGCATGACCTAGGACCCGCCTTGGGGGCGACCGATCGAGTGGTATTCGAATCCGGCTTCGGCCATGCGAGACGGGTCGTAGATGTTGCGGAGATCGACGATGACGGGACCGCGAAGCAACTCATGGAGTCGTCCATGCTCGAGTTTGCGGAACTCGTTCCACTCCGTGACGATCACCAAAGCGTCTGCCCCCGCAGCACACTCGTAGGGGTCGGAGCAATAGGTGATGTCGGCGAACTCGGCCTTGGCCGGCTCGATGGCAGCGGGATCGTAGGCCTGGACGGTGGCGCCACCAGCCTGCAGTCCGCGGATCAGAGGGATCGCGGGACTGTCGCGGAAGTCGTCCGTCTCGGGCTTGAACGAAAGCCCGAGGAGCGCGATGCAACGTCCGTCGAGTCCACCGACGGCGTCGGAGACTTTGTCCACCATGCGCGCCTTGACCCGGTCGTTGACCTCGAGCACCGACTCCACGATCTGAAAACGCATGTCGTTCTCGCGGGCGATGTGGGCCAGTGCGCTCGTGTCTTTGGGGAAGCAGGATCCCCCGAAGCCAGGACCAGGAT
>JANQPS010000536.1 GCA_028285365.1 Thermoanaerobaculia bacterium
CTCGCTGCCGAGGTTCCCGGCAAGCGAGTCGATGCCGCGGGGATTCTGGTGCTCGGCCGCGGGAAAGGTCACGACGAGGTCCTCGAGCCGCGAACCACCCACAACGAGGCTGTCGATCCTGCCGACTTCCCCGCGCACGATCCCGGACACTCCCCGACCGATGATCGCGGACACTGTGGCCTCGGGCAGGGTGATGTCGTCTGCGTGATCGCGATTGAGCGACAACGCATGAGACGCACCGAGATCGACGACCACCTCACCGTCGAACGGCTCGCCCCCGCTCAGCGTCACCGTAACAGTAGCGTAGGGCACGTTGGCGCGAAACGTCAGCGGGACGATGGCCGCGTCAGAGGGTGGTCGATAGGTTTCGGGTTCGACCAAACGCACGACGCTCTCGTCGTAGTCGAGCTCGACCGCGTAGTTTGCGAACAGCGAGTAGCCCATGATGCCGTCGTGATAGCCGCTCATGTGCGGCATCTCCGGCATGACGATGATCCGCGAGCCGTCGATCTCGAGGCCGGACAGCAAAAGCGACTCACTCATCGCGATCTTCGCCGTGAGCCGCTCGCCGTTGCCACCGGCGCCACCAACCTGGGCCTGGACTCCGGGATCGATGTCGAGATCCAGTGTCTTCGTTTCGGGGCTCTCGTAGATCACCAGGCCAGGAGCGGGCATCCCCGTGTCGAGGACGATGTCGAGAGGTTCGGAGCCATTGATCGAGACCGAGATGATCATGTGGTTGTTGACGAGCTCGAATGGAATCACGGCAACGCCTCCTTCGGCCGTCAGAGTCCGAGACTCACTGCTCGGAATCGTCATGCGCTGTCGATGCTGGGCGTCGAGAGCGCCGGCTACGGCGAGCAGGAGCACGAGAGCAGAGGCGTACCCTGCCTTCTTGATCGTCTTCTTTATCGCCTCCTTCATGGTCCTTCGGATCTCTGGTCCATTCATCAGTCTTCCTCTCAGAGCGCTTCGTTGCGAGCGGCCGTCCTTGCTGAATCCAACGCACGGACCGGGTTGGAGTTCCCTCCACTCGACTCAGTGATGGCTCACTTCAGGTCTCGACATCGTAGAGACAGACGAGAAACCGGATCAGAGTTCACGGCCCAGCGTCGAACTCACGAGAGAGAGGTGACGACATGTGGTGGAAGCGCAAGAAAGAGAGAACACGAACTCAGGGACCAAGCCGGATCCAGACGAGAGCCTCAGAAGAGGCTGAAGCCGCGAATCAGCAAGGCCGAGTCCTGTCCGACGAGGACCTCGAGGGCGTAGCTGGAGGCATCAAGAAGATCGACGGCGGCGTCGTCAAGGGAGAGCGCACTCAGATCCCGGGCCGGCTAGGAAGGGGCTGAGTTCCAGGCTGACGACTCCGGCGCTGTCCTTGAAGGCTCGAGCTCTGTCCCATCACCGAAGGGGCGCGCTAGGCTAGGGGGCCCAACTCTCAGGTCTTGCAAGCGGCTTCTTTGAAGGGAGAATCTCATGCGCAACCTCCATCGTTCGCTCGCGGTCATTGGCTGTCTCTTTGCCACCGCGACGTCTGGGCAGGCACCCGGCGGGGTCGCAGGCGGCGACTCGCAAGCCTGGTCAGGGCTCTATGCAGAGTACTGTGCCGTGTGTCATGGCTCCGATCTCACCGGTGAGGCCCAAGGTACCCCCCTGGTGGGCGTCGAGCTGATGC
>JANQPS010000545.1 GCA_028285365.1 Thermoanaerobaculia bacterium
AACGTTCAGCCCCTGTCGGGGTCGCCGATGAACCAAGCCGTCTACATGGCGTTTCTGGACCCGGGCGACACGGTGCTCGCCATGGACCTGTCCCACGGAGGTCATCTCACCCACGGCGCGCCCGTTTCACACATGGGCAAGATCTTCGAGTTCGTGCGCTACAAGACCAAGCCTGACGGCAGCGGTGATCTCGACTACGACCTGATTCGGGACCTGGCTAGGGAACACCAGCCGAAGATCCTTCTCTGCGGCCACTCGTCGTATCCCCGCGAGTACGACTACGACGCTTTCGTCGACATTGCTCAGGAAGTGGGCTGCATGACCATGGCCGACGTCTCGCACATCGGCGGTCTGATTGCCGGTCGCGCCCTGGCCAATCCGCTAGAGGCTGGCTTCGACATCATGACCACGACGACCCACAAGAGCCTGCGCGGTCCGCGTGGAGGCATGATCCTCTGCCGCAAACCCTTCGCCAAGGCCATCGACAAGGCCGTGTTTCCGGGACTCCAGGGCGGGCCGCACATGAATGCCATCGCCGGCGTTGCGGTGACCCTCAAGAAGGCTCTGGAGCCCGCCTTCTCTGACTACTGCCAAGAGATCCTCGCCAACGCGTCGACCCTCGCCCGCGAGCTCACCAGTCGGGGAGCCAGCTTGATCACCGGAGGCACCGAGAACCATCTGCTGGTGGTCGACACGACCAAGAGCTACGGAATCGATGGTCGAGTGGCCGAAGAGACCCTCGACGCCGTATCCATTACGGTCAACAAGCAGATCATTCCCGACGATCCCAACCCGCCACTGCGCCCGAGCGGCATTCGTCTGGGAACCCCTGCTGCCACCACCCGCGGAATGGACACCGCCGACATGCAGCGTCTGGCTGGCTGGATGCACGACGCACTGAGTGATCACGAGAACGAGCAAAAGCTCGGCGAGCTCAAGACCGAGGTCGAGACGTTCTGTTCGGGCTTCCCGGTTCCGGGGCTGGGATAAGCCCCGGGCGGCGTCAGCAGGCTGCGAGCGTGCCGGTTCTCCCACGAGTCAGCAACGTCCTCGTGGGCTCCGGCAATCGACGCGCAACGTCGGTCTCGACCAACTCATCAGCAGCGAGTGCCGGGCAGATGCCAATGAGGCCGGGCAACGATCTCCGTGACATGCTGCGGCTCCGAGGGCAGTGTGGCAGGCCGTTCTGCAGCCAAGCGGTACCTGTGACGAGCATCACGCCAATGCGATCTCGCTCGAGCACCGACGAAGACGGTACCCGAGTCGAGCGAAGGTCTTGCGACCATCACACGGTGTCCAGATCGACCTAGCGCCCCGAGCTCTCGGCGAGCTTGCGGAAGTACTCCTCCACACGCTCCTCGTATCCCTGCGGCACGAGTTCCTGTCCGCCGAGCCGAACCTCTTCGTCGCCATCACCTTCGAGCTCCCGCCACAGGCGGAACTCGAACTGACGCAAACCCTCTACCACGGCTGAGCGAAGCGCCTCCAGAGCCAGGGGATCGTTGTTGATCTTGCGCACGTTGAAGTCGCGCATCTGCTGGAGGATCTGATCGAGATCCGCCACGTCGATCCCCTGCTGCTGAAGCGAGTTGCGTAGCTCGGACGCGTCTCTCACGCGTTCCTGCAGCTCGCGCTGCATCTGCCGCATGTCATCGGTACCGAAGATGCCGGGTTGTTGGGGTGGGCCTCCGTCGCTCTCGCCGAACTGGGTCATGCCACCAAAGCCGCCAGCCTGGCGCTGATTCGCCTGGCTGCCCTGCTGACCGGACTGTTCTCCCGGGCGGTCCCCGAGACGCGCTCCCTGCCGGTCGCC
>JANQPS010000557.1 GCA_028285365.1 Thermoanaerobaculia bacterium
ACGCGCATCTTCCGCGACCGTCGCACCCCTTGGCCGGGTTCCCGCGATCGGACGCATCTGAAAACGATCGCCGTGGGCCCGGACCTGCATCTCGGGTGAGCCGCCGACCAGCGACACATCCGGGGTCTCCAGCAGCACCATGTAGGGACTCGGATTGACCGTTCTCAGAGCGCGGTAGAGACCATGAGGGTCAACCGCAGACTCGATCTCCCAACGCCGCGCCGGCACGACCTGGAAGATGTCGCCGGCGGCGATGTACTCCTTCGCGTGGCGCACGGCATCGCGATACTCGTCGGCGCTCAGCGACGGGGGCAGAACCGATGCCGGTTCCAGGGTCCCCGCGGGCAGCGCAACGGCCGAAGTCGGGGCCGGGTCGCGGAGGCGACCGACGATCTCTTCGAGCCGCGCCTGGGCCGTCGTCGCGTCGACCTCGTGATCGATCTCGTTGGAGAGCACCACGATGCGCTGCCGCGCGTGGTCGAAAACCACTGCCGAGTCGTAACGTGCCAAGACCGCGATCGGAAGCCCGTAACGGTCCGGCGGACGGTTCGGCAAGCGCTCGAGCAGACGGATCAAGTCCCAGCCGAAAAAGCCGACCCATCCGCCGTGAAACGGCAGGTGCATCAGCTCCGGGTTGGAGATGTCGGTGTCGACCGAGTCGATGCGCTGGCGCAAGGCCTGAAGCGGCTCTTCGAAGGTGGCTCGCACCTCACCGTCAGGACTCATGACGTCGAGTCCGTCGGGTCTGAGAATCAGCACCTCGCTCGGCTCCGCACCGAGAATGCTGTAGCGCGACACCTGCTCCCCGCCGGTGATGCTCTCGAACAGGAAACGGTAGGGGGACAAACCGGCTAGACGCTGGTACGCCGCAAGCGGCGTGAGGGTATCGCCAAGCAGGACTTGCGATCGAGCCTGAGCCCGTCGCGGCGCAGCAGAAACTGTGTCGGTCGAGCTCACGATCCACCTCCGCCTTCGCTGCCAACCGTTCGACCGACATGGCGACGCTGGAGCTCGGCACCGATCTCCTGCGCGTCGACACCCGCTACCTGCAGCAACACCAACAGGTGATAGATCAGGTCGGCTGACTCTCCAACGAGCTTCGCCCGATCCTCTCCGCTGCCTGACCGATCGTAGGTGAGACCGGCAATGACCGTCTCCACACCCTCCTCGCCGACCTTCTGCGCGACGCGCGCGACGCCACGAGCCAGCAGTCTGGCTGTGTAGCTGGCGTCCTGGTCGGCGTCCTCGGCCCTGTCTGCCAGGACCCGGGCCAACCACCCGAGCTCCAGCGTCGCCGGATTGGGCTCGAAACAAGTACGGGTCCCAAGGTGGCAGGCCGGACCGTGTGGCCTCACCCTGTAGATCAGGGTGTCGGCATCACAGTCGACCAGAATCTGCTGCACGTCGAGCTCGTTGCCGCTGGTCTCACCCTTGCGCCAGAGCTGCTGACGCGAGCGCGAGAAGAAGTGCCCTTTGCCAGAGGCGACGGTGAGCTCGAGCGCCTCGCGATTCGACCAGGCCACCATCAAGACGGCGCCGCTGGCTTCGTCCTGAACGACGACGGTGACGAGACCACGCTCGTCGTAGCGAAGACACTCCAGGTCGAGCACGAGCTCGCTCACGACCGCGCCTCGCTTTCGTCTGTCGTCTGGGGAGCGTCGCGCATCGGGAAGCGCTCGCCGAGGGCAGCCTTCGCCTCGCCCACCGTATGAGTGCCTTCGTGGAAGATCGACGCCGCGAGAACCGCCGAAGCACCAGCTTCGAGAGCCTCGGCCAGGTGCTCGAGATGACCGGCTCCGCCGCTCGCGATCACGGGAACACCGACGCGCTCAGCCACCTGCGCGAGGAGCTCGAGGTCGTACCCGTCTTTGGTGCCGTCACTGTCGATGCTCGTGAGCAGGATCTCACCGGCCCCGAGCTCGACGGCACGCTCGATCCACGCAAGAG
>JANQPS010000575.1 GCA_028285365.1 Thermoanaerobaculia bacterium
GGAGTCTTGGCGCAAGCGGTCTGCAGACTCCGACTTTTCGGAAACTGCCTCGAAAGAGGCCGTCGTTGGTCTCGGTGCAGATTCTGAGCGCCGCCGAGAGAGCTCACTCGTCGTCGTGTTGGTGACGATTCTGCTGGGCGAGATCGTCTTCCTCTTGCAGACCCTGAATCACTGGGGGAACGGGCTGCCGTTCTTGGGGGTGCTCCTGGCCCTCTCGACCGCCTCCTTCTGGGCGTTGAGGACGTCGAGCGAGCATCCTCTGCTCGCCGAGTCGGCCCGGCGCATTGTCGGGGTCTGCGGCCTCGCAGCCTGCGCGCTGCTCTGGATCTGGTGTCTTCTGGCCGGCTGGGACGTCGCGCACCAGCGTCGCATTCACGACCTGGTCGCGGGTCCGTACAACCAGGAGCGGGTCGACATCGAGGGACTCGAGTCGCTCCAGTGGCTGAGTCCGACGCGCGCGCAGCCAGGCTCTCAGTCGGCGGTGGTCAGCGCCACCGATGTCGAGCAGGTGAGCGCCTTTCTCGCCGGAGCTCGTCACTTTTTCGTCTTCCCCGACTACTCGATCTTTTACGGGCTGCTCGGCAAGCCGGCGCCTCACCCGATGTTGTGGTTTCAACCGGGGCTGACCTATCCCGGACCAGGCGCTGACGCCGCGGGCGGCGGAGTGGGCGAGTGGATCGTCGAGGCACTCGAGCAGCATCCGGTCGACCGGCTCGTCATCGAGCGCCAATCGTTTTTTGGTTGGCAGCTCGCGCTCATGCCGGAACTCGACCAGTGGATTCAGCGCCACTTCACCAAGGTCGGCGAGGTCGGGATCTTCCTCCTCTTCCAACGTCGAGTCGACAGGGCCGCTAGCCAAGGTGGCCTACCGGGCGACGACTCGACCACAACAGCTTCCACGAGCCTTTGCTCAATCTACTCAGGGGACTTCAACTCATGAGCTCGTCTCTGGCACCGTGTGCTGCGATCACCCCTCGCCGTTCCGATTCTCGTCGCCCCTCAACAAGGGCCGGCTCGATTTTCATGCTGAGCAGGATCGTCTTGGTCTGGCTCTCGGGATCGAGCTTCGTGACCATGGGTGCAGCGCAATGGGCGACTCAGAGTCTGCCGGAGACCCTCTCTCGAGAGCTGTCGCAGATCTACTCGGACGGTGATTTCGACGCCAAGCGCGCGCCGCGCCTGCGATGGATCGGCGACGGTGACAGTTATGCCATCTTGGAAGAGGCCGATGAGGGGGCATCGGAGAACAGTGACGTCGTCGACCTGGTCGTCTACGAAACGGAGTCCGGCAAGCGCAGCGTCCTCTTGGCGGGGGCGTCGCTCGTGCCCGAAGGGGCAGACGAACCGCTCGAGATCGAGAACTACTCGCTGTCGGCGGATCGGCGCACGGTGCTGGTATTCACCAATTCGCGAAAGGTGTGGAGAGACAACACCCGCGGCGACTACTGGGTCGTGGATCTGCGCGGTGAACGACCGCTTCGCAAGCTCGGCGGCGAAGAGGCTCCCGAAGCCAGCCTGATGTTCGCAAAACTCTCTCCCGACGGTGTTCACGCGGCCTATGTCAGAGACAACGACGTGTGGCTGGAGAACCTCGACAACGGTCGCATCTCACGGCTGACCCCAGGAGCCACCGAGACCACCATCTACGGAACGTCTGACTGGGTCACCGAGGAGGAGCTCGGTCTGCGCGATGCGTTTCGCTTCTCTCCCTCAGGCGAACGGATCGCCTTCTGGGGGTTCGACACGTCCGGAGTCGGGACCTTCACTCTGATCGACAACAGTGAGCTCTACCCGCGCTTCATCGAGATCCCATATCCCAAGGTCGGTACCATCAACTCAGCGGTCAGTTTGGGCCTGGTCGAGGTGGCGACCGGTGAGCTCAGTTGGATCGGGCTCGAGGGAGACCGACGTCAGCTCTACGTTCCGCGGATGGACTTCGTCGACGAAGACACCCTCGTCTTTCAGCAGCTCAACCGGTATCAGAACGAGAACCGCTACCAATTGGCGAGGATCGACGATCTCGGCTCCCCTTCCACGTTCCTCGTCGATCGTGGTGAGGCGTGGGTCGAGTTCATGGACGAGCCGCTGTGGCTCGACGGTCGCTCGTCGGTGCTGGTGCTCAGCGAACGGGACGGCTGGAGACACATCTATCGCGTTTTGCGAGACACGGGAGAGACGACCCTGATCGCGGACTTCGAGGGTGACGTGGTGAGGTTTCTCGGGCTCGACGGGACCAAAGAGCACGTTCTCTTCGAAGCCTCGCCGGACCACGCGACCCGTCGCGGTCTCTACCGCGCGCCGATCGACGGCGGACCGGCCGAGCGGGTCACTCCTCAGGACCAGGGCTGGCACTCCTACGACCTCTCGCCGAACGGTCGCTGGGCGGTCCACACGAGCTCGTCCTTCGAGCGGCCGCCTCGAGCGGACCTCGTGGCGCTCCCATCCCACCGCGTGGTGCGGGGTCTCGTCGACAACGACGAGCTCGAGCGTCGACTCGCGGAGCTACGGCACGTCGACACTCGTTTCCTCAGTGTCGAGTTGGAGGGGGATGAATCGGAGGGAATCGTCGAGCTCGATGGTTGGCTGATGATGCCGCCCGAGTCATCTGGCGAGGCCGGGAGTATCCCGCTCGTCGTCTTCGTCTACGGCGAGCCTGCGGGCCAGACGGTGCTCGACCGCTGGGGAGGTCGCCGCGCTCTCTTCCACCAGAGTCTCGCTCGCGCAGGGGTGGCAGTCGCCAGCTTCGACAACCGCGGGACACCGGCTCCCAAAGGTGCGGCGTGGCGCAAGGTCGTCTACGGCGCTGTTGGTGAGCTCTCGGCGAGTGATCAGGCTTCCGCCGTTCGAGCCTTGCTGAAGCTTCGTTCTGAGCTCGATCCCGAACGAGTGGGCGTCTGGGGCTGGAGCGGTGGGGGATCGAACACCCTGAACGCCATGTTTCGCCATCCCGACGTGTATCGAGTCGGAGTCTCGGTGGCGCCGGTCCCTGATCAGCGCCTCTACGACACGATCTACCAAGAGCGCTACATGGGCTTGCCTGAAGAGAACGAGGATGGCTATCGCAGGGGCTCGCCGATCTTTCACGCGGAAGGACTCGAAGGCCGCCTGCTGCTGGTTCACGGCACCGGCGACGACAACGTGCACTACCAGGGTACGGAATGGCTCATTGATCGTCTGATCGAGCTCGGCAAACAGTTCGACGTCATGGTCTATCCCAATCGGTCACACTCGATCTCTGAAGGGGACGGCACGTCTCTCCACGTGCAGACCCTGGTTGCGCGCTACCTGTTGGAGGTGCTGCAGCCGTAGACGAGGTCTTCCTCTCGAAGGAAGGAGGGACGAGCTGTCTGAGACGCGCTCCTCAGGGACCGTCACCCATGGCCGCCGTCGCGGTGGAGAGGCGTGCTCGCAGATTGGTGCGCAGATGCTCTACCAGGTCGAGCCAGATTTCTCGCTGCTCCGCAGGAGTCGGCATGGTGCCGGCTCTCGGCA
This sequence comes from Thermoanaerobaculia bacterium, assembly GCA_028285365.1. Taxonomy (GTDB): domain Bacteria; phylum Acidobacteriota; class Thermoanaerobaculia; order Multivoradales; family Multivoraceae; genus JANQPS01. The sequence goes on from JANQPS010000575.1 coordinate 3,493, forward strand.
GTTCGATCGTGATGACCGGGATGCCGAGCTCCTGACCTGCCCAGCGCCCGAGAGAGCCGGGGTAGGTTCCGAGTCGTTGGAGCAAAAGGGGGCCGAGGCTCTTGGGAGGTTTGGGCGGGCCGTCGTAGTCGACGATCTCGAGCGGCGCGTGGACTGAGATGACCACGTCTGGCTTGAAGGTCTTGATCTCCTCGGCCAGCCATCGCGACTCTGGTTCGCTCAGTGGTTCTGCGCCGGGATAGCGGCGAAGGCTCTTCGATGTTCTGGACTGCCAGAAGTCGAGTGGGTTCTCGGACCAGTCGGGGACGGGAAAGTTGCGATTGAGATCGACGCCGTTGGCGTTCATTCTCTGCCCTGGTTCCTTCAGCAATCCGTCCGGGTTGAGTGCCGGAACGATTCGCCAGTGAAGCAGGCCGGAGTTGAAGTCGTCGAGGATTCGCATCCACTTGAACATGATGCTGATCGCAGCAAACTCGTCGCCGTGAATGCCGCCGATCAAGAGAGCGCGACCAAGAGGTTCGCGGTCCGCGGTCGCTGCGTATTCCTTGAACAGGATTGGCAAGCCTTCCACTGTGGTACCACCGGTCGTGCGCAGGCCGAGGTCCAGGCAGTCCTCGACGGAAACCGATCCGAGCTTGCCTCCGATGCGTTCGCAGGCCAGTTCGACCGCAGCCAGCTCTTCGGCAGTTGCCTCGCTCGCCTTGGCCGTTTCGTCCACCGCGGAGTCGGGTGGTTCGAGAGCCTCGTCCGTCTTCTCGAAAGCCGGTGAAGCCGGTGGCTCCGCCGCAGTCCGAGCTGGCTCCGAACGGTGGCAGCCAGTGAAGACGAGCGCGCTCAGTAGAGTCACTACCGAGACACAGCACCAGCTGGCGGCTCTGAGGCGGATTCGAGATCTCACGGGCGCCGAGGCTAGCACGCTGGCGAGGCGACGCAGTCGCTATACTCGCTCCGCTAGGGGCTTTGCTAAGTCTATGAATCGAAGGCGTTTCCTCAAGAGAGTGGCTTTGATCTCGCTGCCGGCGGCTGCGGGCGGCGGCGTGTGGCTCGCGTCGACTCGTGGCGTGCCGAAACAGCTGGCCGCCGGGTGCTGCGAGGGACTCCGCCGCGAGGCTCCGGGACGTGATGACCCGGCCACGGAGGCGCCACTCCCCGGCGTCGATCCAACGACTGACGAGGGGGCGCGAGAGAGGCCCTCGCACGCGAGTCAGTTGCTGGCGGACCAGAAACAGCGATCTGTGGAGAAGTCGCTCGACTTCGACAATCAGTTTCAGGACGACGTGCGGATCGAGCCAGAGCGTCGGGAGCTCCTGGTATCTGCCAGCCGTCGCCTCGAACGCGCGCAGAAGGTCGTCGGGCACGGCCACTTCAACCTCCTCGGCTTCGACGAACTGTTGCTCTATGCACGACGCTACTCGTCGATCGGTGCCTTCCCGGAAGCCGAACTCCGACTCATGGACGATCTGTTTCATGCCGACGCGACGCGCTACGGCTTCCTCGGCGACAAGGTGATCCCTCGCATCACTGACGAGATCTCGAAGCGAGATACGTTCAAGATCGGCGGGAGCGGGCACTACCTCATCAAAGGCGAGCCCCTCGACAAGTACCGTCGCTTGCGTCGTGATCTGGGGCCAAACGTCGTTCTCACCTCCGGCGTCCGCAGTGTGGTCAAGCAATTTCAGCTGTTCCTGCGCCAGTCGATCGAGTCGGAAGGCAACCTCTCTCGTGCCGCACGTTCGTTGGCACCACCCGGCTACTCGTACCACGCGGTGGGCGACTTCGACATCGGTCGAGTGGGTCTAGGCGAGAAGAACTTCACCGAGGCGTTCGCCGAGACGCCGGAGTACGCCAAGCTGATCGAGCTCGGGTACGTGGAGATCCGCTATCCGATGGCCAACGACTTCGGTGTGCGGCACGAGCCGTGGCACATCAAGATCGGTTGACGCGCGGATCCGAAGGCGATTCAGTCCACCGGGTCGCTCCCGAACATTGGCTCGAGCTGGCAGCGATTGATAGCTTCTCGAGTAGACCTTCAGTGGACCTACAGCTCAGACCGTTTTGAT
>JANQPS010000588.1 GCA_028285365.1 Thermoanaerobaculia bacterium
GACGACCTGATCGCCGTTCCCGGCCTGATCGACGCGCACGTGCACCTGACCTACGCCCTGGCAGGGCCGCCGCGTGGCGACGCCTGGGCGGAGTTGTTCGAGACTCCGCCTCAGGAGCGGCTGCCGGCTGCGGTCCGCAACGCTCGACTGACGCTCGAGACCGGGGTCACAGCAGTGCGCGATCTCTTCTCCTTCGACGGACTCGAGCTCTACCTCGAGCAGCTCATCGTGAGCGGTGTGGTCGACGGACCACGGATGTACGTCTCTGGACCAGCGATTCATCCGCTCACGCTGCCGGCGCCGCCCGAAGGTGAGGAGCGTGATCCGGTTGCCGAGCTGAGTGCGTTTGCGCGCGAGCGAGTGGAGGCGGGGGCCGACTGGCTCAAGATCTTTCTCACCACGGGCTCCGCTGACGATCTCACGGCAGATCAGATCTTCTTCGCCGAAGAGCTCGAAGCCGCCACCGAGATCGCTCACGCAGGGGGCCTGCGGGTGGCCGTTCACGCCTATGGTCCAGCTGGGGTCCGGGACGCTCTGCGAGCGGGGGTCGACTCCATCGAGCACCCGGTCGGGCTCAATGACGAGCTCATCCGCGCGTGGGCCGAGACCGATGTCATCTACGTGCCGACGATCGATCACAATCGGTACTACGCGGATCGGCGGGACGAGTACGGCTATAGCGAGGTCGTCGCCAGGAATCTCGAGCGGTTCGTCCAGCGCAACATCGAGACTCTGCGCAAGGTGCACCGGGCGGGCGTCCGCGTGGCCATGGGCTCGGACGCTGTGATGACCGGCTTTGGCGAGAACACGCTCGAGCTCGAGCGCTTCGTCGAAGCCGGCATGACCCCGGCCGAGGCCCTCCAAGCTGCGACGGTCAACGGGGCTCTGCTACTTGGCGAAGAGGAGCGGCTGGGTCGCCTCCAGCCGGGGTTTCACGCCGACGTGGTGGCCGTGCGTGGAGATCCATTGACTGACATTCGCGCGCTGACCCGCGGTGTCGTGTGGGTGATGAAGGCGGGTCGGGTCGTGGTCGACCGGACCGAGCGGTAGCTGAGGTGGGCTTGCTCGAGCCTCCGAGAAAGAGGACGGGGTCCCCTACTGCGGATTGTCGAGCAGATGGTAGATCCGTTGGATCGAGATCAGGTCGACACCCACGTTGTTGATCGGGATCTCGGTGTGGTGCGTCAGGTCGATCGTCTTCGCTGCGTCTTCGGCGCTCACTCCAGCGGCATGTTTCTCGGCAGCGAGGCGCCAGAGGTCTCGGTAGTACTCCTGTACCAGATCGATCCGCCTGAGATCCGTCACGGGCGGTCCGTGGCCTGGGACGAAGATGTCGAAGTCGAGCGCCTTGAGGTTCTCGAGCGTCTGTGGCCACTCGCCGACGTAGCCGTCGCCCAGGAACGACGGGCCGCCGAAGGCGACGTCGCCGGTGAAGACCAGCTTGTCCTGCGGGAAGTAGACCATCAGGTCGCCACCAGTGTGTGCGCGTCCGAGGAAGAGGATCTGGATCTCGCCGCGCCCTGGGCGATGTAGCGTCATGCGCTCTTTCAAGGTCACGTTCGGCGGCTCCGGCTCGATCTCGTCGAAGTCGGCGGCATGGGCGCGAAACATCTCGAGATACGCCTGCAGTGCGGTCTTGCCTTCACCGTCTTCGGCTTCGGCGATTTGCTGCAGGATCCGCTCGATCGTCGCCTGGTTGCCCTCGAGACCGCGAACGAAGGTTGGGTCGGCGCGCACGTCTCCGGACAGCCGCTTGTACGCGTACTCGTGACCGATGATCGGCAGGTCGTCGAACTCTTGATTGCCGTGGGCGTGGTCCCAGTGGTGGTGGGAGTTGATCAGTGCCGAGATCGGCTTGTCGGTGAGCTCTTTGATCGACGCGATCAGGTCGCGCGCCTTGGACGGCGTGACGTGCGAGTCGACGACCACGACGTCGTCGTCGTTGACCACCACGAGCGAGCTGCTGTTGAACACTCGAGCGGTCGACTGAGCGAGGTAGATCTGGTTGCGCACCTCGGTAAAGCGATGGGTGTCGGTCTCGAAGACGTTGCGCTCCTGAGAGGCGAGCGCGGGCGCCAACAGAAGCGCCACGAGCAGGCCCAGGCAAGGAACGGAAAGGACTGCGCTCCGAAGACGACATATCGAACCGGACACTTGTAGCATCTGGTTTCCCCTATCCACAGAAAGCTCCCCCGCACGTCGGGCGGCGCGAGAAGCAACGTTCGCTTGTGGTCGTGAGCTGCCCTTCACGTTATCGCACGCCTTGGAGAAACCCGTGAGACATGGCCTCCTGTTTCGACTGTTGGTCTCGTGCTTGATCGTTCTTCTGGTGCTCGCGTGGGCGGGCTGCGCGCCCGTCGAGCTTGACGAAGACTGGTCGGTCTACTTGGGCGACTCCGAACGCCGCCACTACTCACCGCTCACCCAGATCGACAAGAGCAACGTCGCGCAGCTGCGCGAGGTTTGGACCTACGACTCGGGTGAGCTGCGCGGCAGTGCGTCGACTATGTACACGAGTCCGCTGGTCGAAGACGGCGTGCTCTACGGTCTCTCGCCAAAGCTTGTCGCGTTTGCAATCGATGCCGCTACCGGCGAAGAGATCTGGCGCACCGACCTGGACCTTGCCGGCGCGCCACAGCGTGGCTTGATGTTGTGGCGCGGCAGGGCTGGGGAAAGGGCGGAGCACCGCGTGTTCTTCAACCACGGCAAGAATCTGCATGCGCTCAACGCCAGTGACGGGTCGGTGGTCGAGAGCTTCGGCGAGAACGGCGTCGTCGACATGACCCCAAGAGGCGACGACGGCGAGCCTCTGCCGGGTCCCATCTTCGTGTCGGTGCCCGGTGTCGTCTTCGAAGAGCTGCTCATTCTCGGCTTCTCCACCAGCGAAGACAGCCGCTCCCATCGCGGTTCGGTGAGGGCGTACAACGCTGTCGACGGGTCACTCGTCTGGCAGTTCGACACACTCCCCAAGCCAGGCGATCCGGGGTCCGAGACCTGGGCGGAAGGCTCGCTCGAGAATGCTGGCGGTGCCAACGTGTGGACCGGTATGGCGCTCGACGAAGAGCGCGGGCTCGTCTTTGCTCCAACAGGCTCCGCCACTCCGGACTTCTACGGCGCCAGTCGACTGGGTGACAACCTGTTCTCGGACTCCCTCGTCACTCTCGACGCGCGCACCGGCGAGCTGAAGTGGCATTTCCAGGTGGTTCGCCACGACCTGTGGGACAAAGACAACCCGTCGCCGCCCACACTGGTCGAAGTGGAGCGCGACGGTCGCACCATCGACGCCGTGGCTCTCACCACCAAGACCGGCCAGCTGTTCCTCTTCGACCGCGAGACCGGAGAGTCGCTCTACGAGATCACCGAGCTCGAGACCCCCATCCCCAGCACGTTGCCCGGCGAGGTGACGTCACCCACCCAGCCCGAGTCCGCCGTCAAGATCAGCCGCCAGGTCTTCGAAGTCACCGACCGCACCCCCGAGGCCACCGCTTTTGTCGAAGACAAGATCAAAGACTGGGACTTGCGCCCGTGGGCGCCTCCCATCGTCGGCACCGTGCTGTTCTATCCCTGGTACGACGGTGGCGCCGAGTGGGGTGGCTCCGCCTTCGAGCCGTCGTCCGGCAGTCTCATCGTCAACTCCAACGACGCTGCCGCCATCCTCGAGCTCACCGAGGTGCCTGTCGGCTTTAGCGATTACGGCCAGTACGCGCAGCATTGCGCGAGCTGCCACGGCCTCCAGCTCGAAGGCAACGCCGTCGGACCCGAGCTCGCCAACATCCGCGAGCGCATGGAGAGTGACGAGGTCATTCGCATCATCCGTGAGGGCTCCGGCCGCATGCCCGCCTTCGCCGACCTCGACACTGCCGAGTTCCGCGCCGTCCTGCGCTACATGTACTCAGAAGACCCGAAGCAGGACGAGCCCAGCACCGAGGTGGCGTACGTCCTCGGCGGCTACGAGTACCTCAAAGACCACGAGGGTTTGCCGGGTAACAGGCCACCGTGGGGGACGTTGAATTCGATCGATCTCGCGACCGGGGAGATCCGGTGGAAGGTGCCGTTTGGGGACTACCCTACGAACCCGGAGTCGGGGATGGGCGCGATCAGCTATGGCGGGCCGGTGGTGACCGCGTCGGGTTTGATCTTCATTGCGGCGACGCCGGATGCGAAGTTGCGGGCTTACGACAGTGAGAGTGGGGAGATGCTGTGGGAGGGGGATTTGCCCGCGGCGGGCTATTCGACTCCGGCGGTTTATAGCGTCGATGGGAAGCAGTTTGTGGTGATTGCTGCTGGTGGGGGGAGGACTGGTGGGGTGTCGGCGGATGGGTATCATGCGTTTGGGTTGTGATGGGGTGGGTTGTGTGGTTGAGTAATCGGTGCGTCGACTGCCGAGCTCAGCCCAGGAGAGCGTCAAGTCTAGAGTTATCCTTTGCCGTGAACGTGTACACTCGACCACTCTCACAGAGCTGAGTGCACTGGGACTAGGTCATGCGCATTTGCCAAAACACAGGGTCGAATTCGTTGGATGCTGTGGCGGCTCGTTGATGGTCCCGCCGTCCTGTGCACACGACATGATGGCGATCCACGGCCCAATGTTCATAGTTGGGCCGATAAAGGATCCGGGATAGAAGAGAATGGAAGAATGGTTAGGATCGCTCAAGGACCACCCGGTTCACTCGCTACTCGAGAAACTGAGCGACTTTCTCAACTCCTATTCGGCGGAAGGCGAAGATGCCTTGGTGGTCGTCACAAGGGCTAAGGCTACCCTTGACCTAACAAAAAGCCGCTTAGCGGCCGTGGACCCGCTTTTCCTAAGCGCTACCCGCTCGACCTTATCCACAAGCCGCTCGACAGCATGGCGGGCGAACTCCACGCCTTCTTGTCGGACAACAACAAGTCGCACCTTCAGAAGGCTTCCGCACTCCTGGAGTCCGCGATCGGAGAGGTCTCGGGACTCCCCATAGTGGCAACTTCAGCCGACGCGGATCGACTCGTCTCCAGCGTAGAGGAGCTTCGCTCGCGGAGCATCGAGATACTCGACGATCTAGGTGAACGCGTGCAGTCAGTGAAGGCTGAGGTTGAGTCGGCCGATAGCCGTCTGACAGCGATGGATTCGCAACTCGGTGAGGTCAAGGCCGAGATCTCTAATCAAAAGGCGCGGCTCGACCAAGCGATCTCTGACTTCCAGACCCAATTCTCAGAATCAGAGGATCGGCGACGACAGAGTTTTGAGACAGCTCAGGAAGAAGCGGTTGAGAAGTCGGAAAGGGCGCTGGCATCTGGGAAAGAGAATCTAGCCGAGGTCGCAGCCAAGCTCGCGGAGCGATCGTCGACAGCCATATCAACCCTTGAGGAGAAAAAGCAGGAAGCAATCGAACTGGTACAGGTCATCGGAAACGTCGGTGTCACTGGCAACTTCAAGACAATAGCCGACGGCGAGCGGACAGCTGCGAACTGGTTTCGAGGATGCACTTCTGTTCATGGTTCTAATCGTAGTCGGTGTTGCCTCGACGATACTTGTAGCGACGGCGCCCGATTCTGAGTGGCAAGCCATCGCCATTCGACTTGGAATCACGATCGCTTTGGCTGTCCCAGCGACCTATTGCTCTCGAGAAGCAGGCGGACATCGGCGGGTAGAAAGAGCGACGCGAAAGCTCGAGCTGCAGCTCGCATCGATTGATCCGTACCTTGCAAAGTTTCCACCGGAAGAGAGAAACGAGATCAAGAAGAGCCTCGCAGAGAGGTTCTTCAGTGCTCAAGCGTTGCATTCAAGCCCGGAGGACGACTCGATTGGCAATCAGGCAGATCTCATTGGTATGAGCGTCAAGCAACTGGCAGACCTAGCTCGCGCTGCAATCACTCAGCTGGGCAAGAAATAGAGGGGCTCAGCGAACTACCAATTGAGGCGGCCCGGGTCACCACGCCGAGTGCAGGTCAGTAGTACGGGTTGGGTTGAGGGTTGACCTTGGCACCTGGGCTTCGAACCAGTTCTGCAGTGAATGTCTTGCTTCAGCCGTGGGGAACGAGGCGCTCGAGCTCCTCGAACCAGTTCTGCACGACGTGGAGTCTCGACACCAACTCGGCTCCTCCAACGGACTTGTGAATGAGAAATCGCCTGCCGTCTGTCGAGACATCGAACGAAAATCCTCCAGTGTTGTGCATCTCGGTCTGGAAGACGAATTCAGGAGGTTCCGGAGAGAAGTCAGGCTCTGTCGTAAAGGACACGCTCATCATGTCGGTACCGTCTCGAAAGAATAGCTCCTCACCCGTCGGCGACCATCGGGGGTCGTCGCCGCCGCCGGACGAGACCTGCCACTCGGCCCGATCGCTGTCGGGGAAGGGCCGGACGAACACCTCAAAACGCCCGGTCTTGTCGGATAGATAGGCGATCCATCGACCATCGGGAGAGAACGAGCCGATGATCTCCGCCGCCTCGGTTGCGACAACCGGCCTGGGCCCTGCGTCGCCTGAGAGGGGGAGGACCCAGATGTCATGGTTGTCCAACAGCACGAACTTCCCGTCTCGCGAGACCGACGTTGGCTTGGTCTCGATGACCGAGTCCTCGAACGCCTCCGGCACCAATGCCTCAGGCCCGCTAGTACCATCGACCGGCATGACGAACACCCTCGATCCACCGTCGAGGTCCGACTGAAAGAGGACGCTTCGACCGTCGGGCATCCAGACTGGGTTGGTGTCCTGGCCCTGCAGAGTCAGTCGCCTTCGCGTCTCACCGGCGAGGTCGAACAGATAGATGTCGTCCTCTCCCCTCAAGTCCGAGAAAGCGAGCTGCGACTGGGCAGGAGAGAGCTCGAAAGGTCCGTAGTGGCCTGGCTCGATCGCCAACGGTTCCTCTACACCGTCACGATCGATCCAGGTAGGCACTGTGATAGCGGGATCCCCGCCCTCGACGTAGACCAGCGTGCCGCTCGAGGAGACAGCGTACTGAGTGCCTCTCCAGACGTAGTCGCTCCAGACGTCTTCGACAACGCGAATGCTCTCTCCGCTGACCTCCATCTTCTCGAGATCGAAGACCGCGGCGTAGAGATCGCCGGCGCGCGCGAAAAGAAGATGTCCGGTAGGTGAGTAGCTGGCGTTGTAGGCATCGTCGAGTAGAGGCTTCAACTCCCCGGCGGGAGTCACCCAGGATGTGCCTTTCCAGGTGCTGACCAACAAGCCACGCCCCCTCGGCAGGGCGTACGGCTGTCTAGCCATCTTCCCAGGGACGATGTCCTGTGGCTCCCCTCCGTTCTCAGAGATCCGTTGCAGGAAGTGCTCGTGGTGGTTGAAATAGATCCAGCCATCGTCGGCCCAAGTCGCTCCGTAGGAAGTGGGCGCATCGCACAAAACTGTCGGCTCGCCCCCGCGCAGCGAGACCTTCTTGAGATGGTCACGGGTCAGAAAGGCGACCGACTGCCCGTCAGGCGAAAAAAGCGGGCGGAATCCTCCCTCGGTTCCGGGCAGTGGCGTCACTTCGTACAAGTCCATACGCCGGAGAAACAACCGGCGACCAGCGTCGGTATCGCCAGCGAAGACAAGCATCGTCCCGTCCTGCGAAACGTCGAAAGCGACGCGAGGGACCGCGATCGGATTCGACCTCCAGAGTCCGAGGGTCGTCGCGGGCGGCAGCCTGACGAACGTGCGCGTCACGATCGCCCTTGTTGTGTCGACTGCGTCGCCGGTGTTCGTTGCGACTTGACGGCCGACGAGCCAACCAACGGCGGCACCCACCAAAACCAACGAGAGCGCCACAGGAAGCAGGAATCGGTAAGAGGAAGGCGGGGAAGGGGATGCCTCGAACGCGGCATCCCCGTCGTCCTCATGCAGCTCCAGGGCGGCATCACCGATGTGCTGAAGACGGTTCTCAGGGTCCTTCACCAGGCACCGTCGTAGGAGGCGTCGAATCGAGTTCGGGCTGCTCCTCACGGCCTGCCAATTGGGTTCATCGTGGAGTGCCGCAGCCAGCGACTCCTGAACCCCTTCGCGACCGAAGGGCGATCGACCCGTCAGGCTCTCCCACAGACAGCAACCGAACGCCCAAATGTCGGCTCGCGAATCGACTGTGCCTCCCTTGATCTGCTCCGGCGACATGTAGGCCGCCGTCCCGAGGATCTGACCAGGACCCGAGAGTCCAGCTGCCAGGGTGAGCGTCGGCGAAAGAGAGTTGTCGCCACCACCTCGCGGAGGCTCGCTCACTCTGGCAAGTCCGAAGTCCAGGATCTTCGGACCGCCGGTTTTGGAGATCTTGACGTTGGCGGGCTTAAGGTCTCGATGAACGATGCCCCTGTCGTGCGCGAAGCGAAGCCCGCCAGCGATTCCCTCGAACACCGCCACGGCTTCCTGAAGCTCCATCGGTCCGCGTGTGAGCCGCTCCGCCAGGGTCTCGCCCTCCACCAGTTCCATGATGAGAAACTCGTGGCCACCGAAGTTCTCGAATCCGTGGAGCGTCGCGATATTGGGATGGTTCAACGACGCGAGAACGCGCGCCTCGCGCTCGAACCTCGCCAGCCTCTCGGAGTCGTGCGACACTTCGTCCAGGAGCAGCTTGATTGCCACCTCACGACCCAGCTTGGTATCCCTGGTCCGGTATACCTCCCCCATGCCACCCGCACCGAGAGGCTCGCAGATCTCGTAGTGACCGAGTTGAGTTCCAGGTTCGAGTGGCATCAGTGGCGGCAGTATATGGACTGAGGATTGAGGTGCCAGGTTCGTGGATGAGGGGGTTGGCGAGCCTATGACAGTGGCTGTGGGGAGATGTTGTGGGAGGGGGATCTGTCCGCGGCGGGTTATTCGACTCCGGCTGTCTACAGTGTCGATGGGGAGCAGTTTGTGGTGATTGCTGCTGGGGGTGGACGGACGGGGGGAGTGTCGGCGGCGGGGTATCATGCGTTTACGTTGGAGAGTTAAGGAATGGAGGATGGTCCTATTCGATGACAAGAGCGAGAGTTCGTTCTAGCCGGGCACGCACAATGACTCGCGGCGGGCCGGTAACGGCCTCCAGGGGGTTGAGATGCGTTCGCTGAGTTGCCAGGTTCGCCTGAGGGGGAGAGGTCGCCGGCCGGAGCGCGCTAGGTGAGGTCGGCGCCCCCGTCGATCACGGGTCGCAGCAGCGAGCTAGCCGTGAACTCGCCGCGGCAAGGCCGGTTGACGACGTTGTCTCTTCTGGCAGCTCTCGTCGCGTCACCGGTCGTTGGCCAAGAACGGCTCGATCTCGTGGCTCTAGAGAATGAGGTACTCGCCCGCGAACGACTGATGGTCGAAGCGCTCGTTGAGGGGGAGGAGGCGTTCGAGGAGTTCGTTGCTCAGGATGCCTCCTACTACCTGGGCCGTTGGGGAGCGGTCGGGTCCCGGGGTGTGCTCCTTGGCTGGCAGCCCTACATGGGCGAGTACTCTCCGTCGAGCCTTGCCTGGCGGCCACGCCTGGTTCTGGTGTCAACCTCAGGTGACCTCGCCTATTCGAGCGGCGACTTCAAGCGCCATGACGCCGAAGACGGCGGCCTTACGACGGAGGGCGCCTACTTCGCCATATGGCGCAGGGATGAAGACGGGATCTGGAGAATGGTCATCAACGCGCCGGTACTCAACTGGCGTCCCAACTTCGTTGGCGTACGAATTCAGACCGCGCGCGACCGACGCGGCGTGGAGCTACCGGGCGGAGGCGAGTACGCCGTCGCCCACGGTCACGAGGATGAGGTCTTCACCGAGCCTCCTGGTGCGCCCCTGCGTGTCTCGGAGGCCGAAGACCTCGCCTACACCGGCTCAGAGTACTGGGTCATAGTGACCGACGAGTCCGGTCAGAGGAAGCGGGGCAAGGGTTACTTCTTAGCTGCATGGCAGAAGGACAACCGCGATCGCTGGCACGCTCTGGCGACGAGCCTTCCGGAACCGATCTTTCGTGATCTCAGACCAGATCGCTGACTAGCGTGGGCGGTCTCTGAGCGCAAGGGGACATGAGAACGTGCTCGGCGCAACCTCTAGGTAGTTCGGACCGCAAGGAGTCGACATGGTCGAAACACTAGGGAATCTGGGCGACTTCATCGGCGGTATTGCCGTCGTGGCTTCCCTGATCTATCTCGCCATTCAGATTCGTCACAACACCGCTTCGGTACGTGCCGCGAGTGGCCAAGGCATCGTGGAGAGTTTCCGCAAGACCAACCGCATGCTGCTCGACAGCGAGGGGCTGCAAGACGTGTTTCTCCGAGGCCTGCGCGAATACCCCGATATGGAACAGCCAGCCCGAGTCGTGTTTGGTGCCTTCATGTCTGACAACCTCTTGCACTTCCAAGGAGTCATCGCCCTGTACGACTCCGGGAATCTCAACGAGGAGTTGTATCGGGCGTATCTGGACTTCTTTGCGGCGTACGTAGCAACTCCTGGTGGCGCCAGGTACTGGCTGGAGTTTGGACCGGCGTGCCCACCCCGGATGCAGCAGGTAGTGAACGAACGCCTGGATGCAGGCGGTACGACCGACCTGCTCAGCATGCCCTTTTACGGATTGGAGTGAGCGCGGGTCGCAGCGGTAGCGGTCGTGCGCTTGGTCGACGGCAGGATCGTCATGACCGGCTGAGGGGCCGGCCGCTTGCAGGGCCGGGGCTGGAAAGGGTGCCAGTCTTGTGGAAGAGGTCGCGCCGGTCGCGATGCGGCGAGGACGCGCCGGCTCGTCTCGCCTCGAGTATCGAGCATCCCGCTAGAGGTTACGAAGCCTCGCCAGTGCTTCTTGGCTTGCCCGAAGGATGTCGTGGGTCGTGAGGATTCCTACCAGGTGCCCCTCGGAGTCGGTGACCGGGAGAGCGCTGTACTTGTGCTCGAGTAGCTGGGCGATTGCCTCTTCGAGCGGTACCGTTGGTGATGTGGTCTCGGGTTCCCTCGACATCACCTCACTGACTGTCGGGCTGTCGTCGAGCTCGACGTAAGCCCTCTTGATCTCCTCCTCAGTGGCGGGCTCGCTACCGATCAGGTCGCGATCGCTCACGATTCCGATCAGCCGCCCGCTGTCGACGACCGGAAGATGACGAAACCGCCCGATGTGCATCTTCAGCATCGCGGCACTTGCCGAAGTGTTTGGGCTGATGGCAAGAGCCACGTCGGTCATCCAGTGTTCGACGTTCCATTTGCTGTCTCGTTCGCTCATGACTCGATCCCATCCCATTTCGCCGCCGAGGGCAAGCATCCGATGGGTCCTCAAGGTGGCGCCGGCAACAGATCTCAGCGGACTCGTGGTCGTGTGTCGGGCATCTTCGCCCGCAACTGAGTTCTGCGAGCTTGTGCGCAGCAGGCCTCGGGAACTCAAGCCCCTCCCTGTGAACCTCCACTCGTGCATGTCGAAGGCCACCGGCTTGCCAGCTTCAACGTCGAGGTGCCAGCCTCGTGGAAGAGCGGGGGAGGGAGGCTCGCGGGTGAGTGCGTGTTCGGTCTACGACGGCGAGCAGTTCGGCATTCCATCGTCCCCTACGGGCTCCTCGAATCCGACGTTTCGGGTCTAGGGGAGGTTGGTTCACCCTATGGCGCAGGCCCGTTGGACGACCGCGGTTGTCTGTCGCGGAGGTGAGAGCGGGCCGGGCCTACTCCCAGGCGCTTCGATCCGCTGACTCGAAGCCGTCCGCGAACACGAGACCCGTCGGCCGTTTGGTTTGAGGTTTGAGGTGCCAGGTTCGTGGATGAGGGGGCTTGGGCTCGCGCCCAAGGAATGCCGACCCGGCGCCTGTGGGTGCACCATCGCCTCGGAATCAACCGTGCGCGTGCCGGCTTGTTGGCTCGCAAGCGCCGAAATCGCGACGCTCAGACACAGCGGTGCCCGCCTCCCGAGTTGGGAAGCAAGCATTGAGACCAGAACCGCTGCTACAAGGCCGAATCGGCGTCAGTCGGGAGCTCGTGCTCGGCCGACGTAGGGCGCGGCGGGTCTGAACGAACCCTCCGGGAACTCGACATCGAGCTGTCCGGCGCGGAAGTCGGCTGACGCGGACCAGTAGAGAACTGTGAACTGACGATAGCGCTCGACCATGGCAGCGCGCTCCGCTCGATCGTGGGCGTGGACGAGCGGCGCGGACGTGTTCTTGAGCTTGTTGGGGCGCTTGTGCGGATCGGTGCTGAGGATGGCGGGCGCACCAAGGATGGTGGTGCCGTTGTTCTCGTGACGTGTCCGGGTGTCGACTTCGATCATCTCGACGAGGTCGAGGCACTCTTTGGCGTACTCCTCGCGCGAGAGGCGCTGCCAGCAAGGTAGGGAGACGAGCGGAAGATCGACATGTTCGGTGAAGTCGTCGAGGTCGAGGTCTTGGCCGCGGTAGCGGGCGCGATAGAGACCGGTTCTGTCGTACCAGTCTCCCTGCTGAAAGCGGTAGCCACTGACTAGCGTGTTGACGCAACTGGCTCCCGGCCAGTCGCGTGGACTCAGGACGAGGTTCTCCTTGCAGCCCTGCTCGAAGAGGTAGCGCATGCGCTCGATCTGCGCTTCTTCCTCTTCGGAGACACAGATCGAGCGGTATCGGCGCGACCAGACCCTGTCGCTCCAGTGATGTAGCCGGCAGACCTCTCTCGCCAGATTGCTCTGGACGGAGTGCATGAACTTGGAGAGGTGGTTGACCTCGTGAGCCGTGACGAGGAGGTGGTGGCCTGCCCTGAGTCTGTCGAAGGGTGGTTGGACTGGAAGTTGTAGCCGACGACGCCGACTTCCGGAGTCTTCTGGTGCGCCCTCGCCAGGCATCCGACCGCCACCCGGTTGAACGTGGGACTCGGACGCAGCAGCATCCGTCCTTGGATGCACCGTGCGGTGATCTCCACCAGGGTCGGGAAGCCGTCGGAACTGTGGTCGAGCCAGCGAAGCGGTCTGGCCATCTTTCCCCCTCGACCGATATCGACGGGAAGGGATCAGTGACGCCTTCACTTTCCGCGAGAGTCAGTCATTGACGGACTCAGCCACTGGCGTAGAATCAGATGTGCGGTACGACTGGGACGAAGCCAAGAACCGCGCCAACCAGTTCAAGCACGGCGTC
The DNA here is from genome assembly GCA_028285365.1 of Thermoanaerobaculia bacterium. Lineage (GTDB taxonomy): Bacteria > Acidobacteriota > Thermoanaerobaculia > Multivoradales > Multivoraceae > JANQPS01. The sequence continues at coordinate 12,984 of JANQPS010000588.1, forward strand.
TCGTTCGAGGAGGCCAGAGCTCTGTTCGAGTCCCCGGACGACTACCTCGAGGTCTTCGACGCCCAGCATTCGGATCAGGAGGATCGCTTCATTGCCATCGGGCCGATTGCGCGAGGAGTGGTTCTTGTGGTCTGGACAGACCGTGGCGACGACGTGATCCGAATCATCAGCGCGCGCATGGCGTCCCGCCGAGAACTCCGGCTGTTTGAAGAACGCATGAGAGAACGTCAATGACTGAAATCCCAGAGCTCACCAAGGCCGACTTCAGCACCGCGATCTCGGCTCGGCAGCGCCGCCGTCTCATCCGCGGCGAGTTCGAGACGGGGCAGGACGTTGCTGCCCTTCGCAAGTTCGTCGGCCTCTCTCAGGCGCGCTTCGCGGAGGCACTCGGAATCAGCGTGCACACCCTTCGCAACTGGGAACAGGGTCGACGCTCCCCCGAAGGACCAGCCATTGCGTTGCTGCGCATTGCTGCTCGCCATCCGCGCATTATCCGCGAGAACCTGAATCAGGCTGCGTAGTGGTCATGCGCTCGCCGCGCCCGCGTTGGAGCACGTCAGGCAGCTGAGATGGCACGCGAGATTCATCGCGTAGCCGACGCGAGCATGTCCGCGGTTTTCGACTTTGAGTCCACTTCGACGCCGAGCACTCCCTATCACCCCTCAACGAGGACTAAGTCTCCGTTCGGGGGGTTGGCTCGCGTGTAGGCGATCCACTGGTGGTCCATGGAGACCGAAAAGTCGAGTTTCACGGCGGGAATCGGAGTGACCAGAATTGGTTCTCCTACGGCCGATTCGCGGAGATAGATGCCACTGGGATCCAGTTCTGGTTCGAAGCTGTAGATCCCGCGATCGGTCGACATCCAGGTGAACCAATCGACCTCGCCGAGGACCTCAGTCGGTTGGCCGTCACCATCGATGTCGACCCGCCAGAGTCCGGGAGCGTACTGTCGCGTCACGTAGAGGGACTTTCCGTCTGGCGATTCCTGGGCCATCCTGACGCCGCAGCGCGTCACTTGCCGACGGTTGCCATCTTCCAACCGGACCTTCCAGACCTCGGGCGAGCCGTCGGTAACCTGAAGTTGGAAGATCGAGGAGCCGTCGGCCGACCAGTCGAGCAGCTCGCCGTTGGACGGCGATCCAGGAACGACCGCCTCGTTGCCGGTTGCGGTGTCGATGATCAGCAGACGCGCTCGATGATCGGAGACCGCTATGCGATCACCTGTGGGAGACCACACGAAGTCATGGATGTGATTGGGATGATCGACTCCGAAGAGGCGGTCGAGCTCACCGTTTTGCCGAGCAACCCAGATCTCTGAACGGCCCGAACGCTCCGAGATCAGTGCGAGCCGATCTCCGTTGGGTCCGAAGCGCGGCATGAACTCCTGCCTCGTGGACGACGCGACCACTTCGGGTTCGGCGGCGAGACCGAGGTGGGGATTCGGCTGCCTGACGATGTCAACGCCGAAGCTCTGGTCCACGACCGCCACCCGATTGCCCACCGGGCTGACCGATGGTTGCTGGAGATCTCGCAGGCTCGGGATCAGCCGCTCGGTAACGCCGTCTGCCAGGCTGAAACTGTAGAGCCCAGTGCCATCGGCGAAGACGAGGGACCGCGCGTCCGGAGTCCAGGAAACGTGCCAGGAGGTGTCGGGGAAGTCACTGATCACTTCTTCGGTTCCCGAAGCCCAGTCGAGAATCAGGAGCTTCGAGCCTTGCCCGACGACGTCACGGATCACGGCCACTTTCTCTCGATCAGGTGACAGTGCCAGGAAGATGTCGCCAGACCCGGGCTCCGTGGGAACCGTGAGCTGCGTGCTCTCACGCGTGACCAGATGGTAGGAGTGGACCGTCCAAGGAGAGCCGAACCGTGCTGGGCGGCGGCTCAAGATCAGCGTTTCGTCGTTTGGTTGCAGCACCCTGCTCAGGCGCTCCCCTTCGGCGCAGTCGTAGAGACTCTCGACGGTGGACGGCTCGTTGACCCCCACGCTGAGAATCTGACAATCCTCGCTGCGGTCCACGACCAACACTCGCGCTCCGTCCGGCGACCAGGAAGGGTTGGAGAGGCGAGCCCGCTGCAAAAGCTGCCGAGGCTCATTCTCGTCGAGGACCTTCACCAGCAACGTGCTGTCGCCGTCATTCCGGTGAATGAAGGCAACGCTCCGGCCGTCCGTGGAAAACGCCGGATTCGACTCGTGGCCGGGCAAGCTGGTCAGGGGTCTCAGGTTGCGCTGGATATCGGGCGCGCTCGGGGCGCTGCCACGCTGAGCCAGCCACACCGTAGCCAGCCA
>JANQPS010000589.1 GCA_028285365.1 Thermoanaerobaculia bacterium
GAGTCGGCCACGCCTGAGGCTCAGCATCGGGTGCGGCGGGGGTGGGGGCGCGAGTGAAGCGAGGCGCACCGTCACATCCGAAGCTCGAGTCACTCGGCGAGGCCCTCGGCCTGCGAAAGCGGGAGGTCGTCGGACTCGTCGAGCTCCTCCACCACTTCACCGACACCTACGCCGTTCGAGGTGATATCGGTCGCTTCAGCAACCAGCAGATCGCACGGCGCGTGGACTGGGAAGACGATCCCGACCAGCTGATCGACGCCCTCATCGCAGTTGGACTGGTGGACATTCACCCCGTTCATCGTTTGGTCGTGCACGACTGGAAGGATCACGCTCCGGAGTACACCAAGCGGAAGGTCGGAAAGGGCGCAAACTCAGCAGATCCGCTGGGTTGGGCTGTCGATGACGTGCCACCCGACCCACCATCCGGAAGTAGCCGGATTAATCCAGATGAATCCGGCCTACCAAGGCAAGGCAAGGCAAGCCAGGGCAAGGCAGGGGGGGGCAAGACGCCGGCGGCTACCGCCGCCCCCCGCCGCAGGTCCCGTCCCCGGAAGAAACCCGAGACCCCACCTCCCGACCGACTCGATCCCGAGGCCATGGCGAAGCTGCGCGATTGGCTCGAGGGCAATTCGTGGTGGTGGTTCGAGCCTCGCCTCGAGCTGAGTGTGGCGCGCTGCCTCGAGCACTGGCGGGGCAAGGGCGAGACACGGGTGGACTGGGTCGCATCGTGCCGAACGTGGATCGGGCGCGATGTCGAGCGGCTCCTCGAGCCTCGCCACGACGAGGAGCGCGAGGCCCTTCGCGAACAGGCCGAACGTCGCCTCGATGCCCGCGACCGGGCCAAGTCTCCCCCCGAGCCGTCTCCCCAGCTGACCGGAACCGATCCCGAGCTCCTCGCCCAGCTCGACTTCAAGGTCATCGACGGGGGCGCACCCCGATGACGCTCACGCTTTGGAAGCCCGGACTGGCGCAGAAGATCCTCGACTACTGGGAGTTCCATGAGCAGAACTTCGTGCGCCTCTGGGTCGAGAGGAGCGATTTCGCCGAGCGCGTCGCGCAGCTCGAGCGGAACATCGTCGAGGCCGGTGAGGATCCGGTTGTGGCCCGAAACCTCGCGCTTCGGCTCAACCGTGCGCATGAGGCGGCCGCCGCGCCTCTGGGAGAGCAGATCCTGGGATGGCTGGGCCAGGCCACCGACCCCTCGCTCCATGCCACCTCAGAGCGCCAAGACCCCTTTGAGGCGGTCGAATCGAGGCTGATGCAGTGGCCCACCGGCCTCAAGGCCATCGACGAGATGACGGGCGGCGGGTACGGCCTCACGGTCTTCGCTGGGGCTCCCAAGCTCGGCAAGAGCATGTCGGCGATGGGCGCGGCCATCACGGCCGCTCAGGCTGGCTGGACGGTGCTCTACGTCAACGCCGAGCTCTCGCCCCGAGAGATCCACGAGCGGGTGATGCAGTACGTGACGAACGCGCCAGGCGGGCGCATCAACCCGGTGGCGATCAACCTGAATCTCGAGTGCATCCACGCTCACACGGGGTTCACGTTCAAGGATCTGCTGGCGCGAGCTGAGTCTGCGATTCACCTCGATACGGACCGGATGGTCGTGGTGCTCGACAGCATCAACCGATTGGCCAAGAACGACGGCACCCGCAAGCAAGGCGAATACCACTACTTCCGCAGGCTCGATGCCTGGGGCGAATGGGCGCGACTCGTGGTGAGGCTCAGCGAGGGCCGCGTATCGGTCCTGGCCGTGTCCGAGCTCAACCGTTCGATGCAGATCAAGGGGGCTGACCTCGAGTACGCCGCCAATCTCGTGGTGCGTCACACCAAGGGCGAGCGACGCAACGCGGTGAACATCGACGTGATGTACTCGCGCGAGACTCAGTCGGGATCGCTTGGTGAGCATGAGATCCATTGGCGGATGCAGCGGTTCGTGCGTTTGGAGGGTGTGTCGTGAGTGACTACGTCATGGATACGCCACTGTTGGCGACCATCGCGCGAGGTATCTATCGCCCCTCATGGGTCGACCTCGATGACCTGATTCAAGAGGGCGCGATTGGGGCGATGCTCGCGGCTAGGCGGTGGGATCCAGCTCCCGGTGCATCACTTCGAACGTTCTGCGTACTGAGGGCTCGCGGCGCGATGCGTGACTTCGTGCGGGCTCAGGACCCGTTGTCACGGCCAGACCGCGAGAGGCAGCGCGATATCGAGCGGGCAAAGCGCCACCTTGAGGCGTTGGGAAGACCCACGAGCTCGGCCGACATCGCGGACTACTTGGACGAGGACGTCACCAATGTAGAGCGCTGGGAAATCCTGCTCCGGCGAGGTCGCGAGAGCGTGGAACTCAATACGGCCTTGGATGGCAGTACGGACAGTCATCTAGACGATTCGTTGATCGCGAGCGAGTCAGGTGAGCTGGTCAACGCAATGCTCGATCGACTTCCGCCCAGGTCTCGAGACGTCGTCGAATCATTCTACATGCGTGAGGAGCTTCAGCGTGACATAGCAGCGCGACTTGGAGTCACTGAGGCCCGAGTGTCCCAGATCCTCGCCGAGGCACGCGAGCTGATCAGGACGCGTGTTCCAAAGGGGTATCTGCAGCGCGTTCTTGATGGGTTCGAGGAGGCCGCATGACTCAACTGTCGATGCGAGAGGCCCAGACCCTCCAATTCGCCGTCATCCGCCAAGCCTTCCACGACATCCGCTCTGGCAACGCCGTGGAGTGCTTGGAGGCGCTGAGCTGGCTCGATGGTGACGAATGCGAACCGTGGCTTGAGGGCGTGTCCGACGATCTCACCAACGAAGGTGTGCGCCGGGCGTTGACCGAGCGGTTCGAAGGTCAGTACGGATCGTTTCACGAGCTCATGAAGAGCGACTTGGTTCGCCTCATCAATCATCGCGTGCGGATTCATGCGGGCGCGAAGGACCGTAAGGGCAAGCATCACGATCGCGGGATCATCACGAAGGCACAGGAGTGGCGGGTTCTCTTGAACGACTTGGAAGCTGAGGCGTTGGAGGGGGCGGGGTGAGCGACACATCGTGGACTGAGGTTCCTGATCGATACAAGAAGCTTGCAGAGAGGGCGAAAAAGCGGTCCAGAAAGGCCGCGATTCGCCTCCACTGCATCATGTGTATGGGAGGGTCGGCCAAGGAGGTTTCGGCCTGTACAAGCTCGAAATGTCCTCTTTATCCGTACCGGGAGACCGGATGAGCGACAAGCCGCCGCGATACGACGAGGTGTTCGAGGAGGGCGTCAAGTGGCTCGACGGTGAGGGATTTATCGAGATGGACCCCACCCAACCCCCGCCCTACTACAAGGCCACGCATCGAGCCAACGGGATTGAGCCGAACGCTGAGCACATCGACTGGGTGGTGGCCACACGAGGCAGGGAAGCGGCCATCACGTTCCTGCGCATCGAGATCGAGAAGAAAGCGCTTCGTCTGGGTGCGAAGGGTTTGGACAAAGAGCTGGAAGACCTGTTCAAGATCGAGCAGGCGACAGCGAAGCTGAGACAGCTGTTGCAGCTCGAGCAGGTGATGGGGGAGGGGGATGAGTAGGCAGCGGCTTGCCTTCATCGGGTGTCTTGTTGGTTGGCTATCCCGAGTGGGGATGAACGCTATGGGTGCAGAAGTCGACACGGCGCCATGGGCAGTGGGTTTGCTTGTCTTGTGGGCCATTCAGGGCGTAGAGAACAAATGACCTGGGTCAAGCGCTGTGTGCGGTGTGGGAGGAGATTGCATCCGACGGCTTCGAATCTGCCCGGTGAGGCGGGAGAAGTGAATGAGCCATTCAGGCAGCTCACGCGGTTCACTGAGGCGACATCGCAGCGTGAAGCGAGGCGGGATGTCCCCGAAGAGGCGGATTCGACCGAGCAAGCCATCAGCCCCCAAGATCGTCAACAAGGCCAAGGGCCGGGTGCATCCGGACCACATTGAAGGCATCGAAGAGCTGGAGTGGTTGAGCTACGAGCGGGAGGAGTCATGACCAAAGGAGCCAGACCGGCTGAGTACCATTCTGAAGAGCGGCTGGAGCGCGAGGCCAAGGCTGTTGCAGCCGTCCTCGACGGCTCTTCTGTGGTGAAGGCCGCGGAGGCCTATGGCATCCCACGGAGCACCCTACAGAACCGTGTGGCGTGGCTCATGGGGGATGGCAGGGTTGGCAGAGAAGAAAGGATCCAGGAGGCAGAGGAGCAGATCCTGGACCTCACCTTGGTCTCAGTCGAGGCTGCCCAACGCCTGCTCGCCGAACGGGCCGTGTCCGGAGAGCTCACCACCAAGGAAGCAGTCAGTGTGGCTGGGATGGGTCAGGACAAGCTGGCTCTACGCAGGCGCTGGGGCAAGGAATCTCACTCCGAAGGGCAGGGCGGACATGCTCTGGCCAAGGCTCTCGAGAGCATGGCCAGCAAGGGCGGAGGGAAGCTCACCATCGAGGTGGAGCCGGAACAGGAGGCGATCGATGTCACACCCGAAAAGACTTGAGCTGGAGGGAGAGATAACGCTGGATGGCGTGATTCGCCCGAATCATGTTCAGATGGTGTTCCACTATGGTGACGTAGAGCACGGGCGTTCAGAAGCAGCAGTCCTGGACTATGACGATGTGCTGAGAGTGCACCGATGGCTCGGAAGGTGGCTCATCGATGAGAATCAGGTGAGGAACAAGCGTGCCGAGCAGGCCCTCAAATATGCCCCTGACCCGACGTAGCTTCATCCGATCAATTGCCACCCTGGCCATTGCAGCCAATGCGGGGCTGGGGTTCAGGGTGTGGGAGGAGCTGGACGAGGTTGTAGGACTCGATCAGCTGCTGTTCCGCACAGAGTTGCTAGGAACATGGCGGAACCCGAACACCAAGGTCAGCACAGGCGATCCCGTTGAGAGCGTGTCGTTCGTCCAGAGCTTTTGTGATGCCACGAGCCATGATGGAGAGCGCTGTGCTTGGTTCGTGCATGATGACCAGACGCCACACAGCTTCGATGTGTCATGGCTCATCGAGAGCCCCAAGAGAGTGGGTGCGGTGCGTCGTGAGCTGTCAACCATCTAGATCGGAGTGGTTTACAGCGGTCATGGGCTGAAAAGGGGGTCGCTGTGGACTGTCCCCATCTCTCCATCCACATATCCTGATCTGACACCGCATCAGATCCCAGATCCCCACCGAATCAGACACATCACTTGACATAATGCAGCACCCAGGGGAAGAGCGGCTCTAATTCCCCTTTGATATCAAGGACACCCCATGGGTACGTCCGATAAGTGTGCTTATGTCAAATGGGTGAGGTGGATTTGAGGGGCAGGAGAGACATGGGGGTACCCCCTTTCGGCCCCCTACCCCCTTGGTGACCGTGACAGTCCATCTCGCCCAACAGGGGCCCCAAACACCCTGTCCCGGGCAAGCAGCACCCAAGGCACTCCAGGGGTACTGGGGTACTACGAATCAGGCCCGACCGGGCCTAGGGATTCGTGTAGCACCAGACGGTTTCGCCTTCGTCGTTGGTGCATGTGGTCATGCGTCGATTTTGGTTCTTGTCGACGATGGCGGCACCGAGCCCGGCCCCCATAGCGGCTCTGGTGTTGTAGTAGCCCTGGAGCTCAATCTGGTACTCCTGGGCGGCTATGGTGTCGTAGTACCGGGCTTTTTCGAGGTGGTAGGCCTCGAGTTTGGGATCGTCTGTGGTCAGGTAGGCCTGGTAATGCTTGTGGGCCAGATCCCAGTGGACGTCATGGGCGTACTGCTCGGTGGCACAGGCCAGGGTGAGCAGCAGCAGGGTCGTGGCGGTCAGGAGTCGCATGGGTTCGAACCTCCCTAGGGCTGCTCATACCATATCGGCTATCTGACGTCAGGGCATAGATCGACTAAGGCCCGATTTCTCCCGGGCTTGATCTATGCCAGCAGCTTGGCTCTGACCCTTGGGGGTCGTCTACGCCGTATCCCCGTACTCGTCCGCGCCGAGCAGGGTTGGGCCACCGGTCTCGAGTCTCGCGGGGAGCTCGAGCGTTGGCGCCTACTTCTGAGGGGATCCCGCCCCCTCCTGGCCGACCCTCGCGCCTTTCGATCCGGGTCTGCGGCTATGGCCAGGGCCCACAGTAGCCGCGCTCTCAGCGTCTCCGCTGTCGTCTTTAACCGACCGGAAACGCTGACTAATCCCCCACGCTGTCCAAGACTGGCGGTGCAGAACGCACCGCACGGATCATGGGGACCCTATCAGATCGGTGCATTCTGCACCACTCGAAGTGGCGCATTCTGCACCATGTGGTATCCATCTGACATAGTTAATCAGAACTGATTAATTTGGGGGTGAGTGGATGGCGATTATCGCAGGCGCAGCTACACGAGCTCTTCGTGGCATGGGTCGGTACGGGGAGGGCGTCGGGACCGGAGGTCTCGATCGCAACGCGAAGACCAAGCGGGCGTGGCTTCCTTGGTCCGCAGCCGACAACGACACGGTGACGCCGGGCAATGGTGGCCTTCCTTACGGGGTGGTCGACCTGCTCTGGCGACCGGCAGCCGACAACGACCCGTGCTCGATCTTCTGGGACGCCTCTGCGCAGACCGGGACGTTCGCAACGGATGGGTCCGGGCCGTACATCGGTTGGCTCGAGGTCCACTTCGTCCACACCCGGACCTGAGCACCGAACGTGCTCTCCCAAGAGCAGTTCTTCGACCTCAAGGCTCTGCTCTTTGAGGCGTACGGCTATAAGGTCCACGAGCGGGCCGTAGCCGAGTTTCACCAGTCGTTCGCGCGCACGAAGATCATCTCTTGTCCGGCCCGTACGTCGAAGTCCTATGCCGGCTGGAAGGACGCGCTGCCGGATGTGTTCGTGCCCTGGCTCGAGCTCGCTCAGGGCAAGGAAGAGGTCGCGAGCGTCATCATCTGGATTGCCGCTCCGAACTACGCACTCGCCAAGGAGTTCGACTACGCCTGGAACGATCTGGTAGAGCGCCGCTCCACCCTGGGATTCGACTACAAGCTGCTCCAGAAGTCGCGCAGCGTGTCCCAGGGCAACATGCGCATCCAGATTTTCTGGGGTAAGGACAAGCGCGGCAACGACGTCACGACCACTGTTGAGGTCAAGTCTGCTTTCAACGAGCAGTCGCTTCAGTCGGAAGAGGTCGACGTCGTCATCATGTCCGAGGCAGCGCGGCTGCCCGAGATTTCATGGCGCAAGTACCTATCGACACGCGCCGGTCGGTCCATCTGGCCCACCACGCCCGATATCCAGGCGGCGTGGATCTACAAAGAGATCGAGCAGGGCAAGGCTGACCCCAAGCGCGGGGTCGTGAACTTCCAGTTCACCGGCCGTGCCAATCCCACGTACAAGTGGGATCGCTATTGGGTGGAGCACCGCAAGGCGGAGAGTCTCATCGGGTCATGTCTGGTCGAGACAGAGCCTGTCGACGAGACCCGCCCCCCGAGCAAGGCCAACGGCCACGACTGCTTTGATCCGCTCGTGGGCTGCCGGGCGATGAAGGAAGACGGGTTCGCCGAACAGTTTGGCGGGCAGTGGG
>JANQPS010000592.1 GCA_028285365.1 Thermoanaerobaculia bacterium
GCCACGTCTCCGAGCGATCGAGGAACCTGCGGACGGCCGCGGTCGACAGGTCGTCGATCGTCGCGGTGACCCGGGTCGCCGATTTGTCGACGCTGATGCGGTCGTTCAGATCGAGGCCATAAGGCAGCGACAGCTCGTACAGCAGCAGATACTGCGCGGCCAGCTCGCGCTCGTCCGGAATGCGATACCAGCTCGCATCGTCACCATGCATGTTGCGGTTGAGCCGCTTGATGATGTCCGAGTAGCTGTAGACGTGCAGAACCTCCGGCTGAGCCCGCAGCCACTCGGTAAAACCTTCGAGACGCTCGAGGTAGTTCGGCTGGTTGATCCCTTCGGCTGCTCCCGAGTCCAGCGAATACTCGATCTGGTAGAGGCCGGTCAGGTGGTCGAGGGCGTACTCGGCATCGTTGCGAAACTCGACGCGATGATCGAAGTACTGGATCCAGCGGTCTTCGAGCTCGAGTGCGGGTACGGCAGCGATGAGTCCCGTCACGACCACCGCGCTCACGACCAGGACTCTGCGGTAGTGGCGCGTCACCAGACTCGCAGTAGCGTCGATCCAAGCAGGAGTGGTCGGTTGCGCCTTGCTCTTGAGCTTGACCTTGAACGGCACGAGCCTGACGAACGCCGGCAGAAACGTGATCGTGTAGAGCCAGGCCGCTGCGATACCGATCGCGGTGACGTTGCCGAGCTCGCGAAACGGTGGCGCGTCGGAGAAGTTGAGCGCCAGGAAGCCGACGATCGTGGTCACGCTCGTGATCGACACCGCCATGAAGTTCACTCGGACGCTCTCACGAAGAGCGTCGACCCGACTTTTGCCGTTCCTCATGCCCGTCAGCATGGTGACGAGGACGTGCACGCTGTCGGCAACCGCGAGCGTGAGGATCACCGTCGGAGCCATTGCCGAGATCGGATTGATGTCGAGCCCCAACCAGCCCATCGATCCGACAGCCGTGGCTGTCGACAGACCGATGACGACGACGGTCAGCAACGTCCCGGCGAGACTTCTCAGGGTCACGACCATGGCGACGAGCAACAACACGTACATCAACGGAATGAGGGACATGACGTCCTGCTGACCCGACTCTGCGAACGCGTTGTTCAACATCGAGAGCCCGGTGAGTGCCACCTCGAGACCGGGATAGCTCGCCTCGATGTCGCTGGCAATCGCACGAGCCACAGCCACGGCTTCGGGGACTTCCGTAAGGCTCTCTTCCGGATACTGAAGGGTCACGTTGATCCCGGTGGCGCCTTCGTCGACTGCAACCAGACTGCCGTTGAGTAGCGGCTCCTCGAGGGCTAGTCGACCCCTCTGCTTCATCTGCTCCTGCGAAAGTTCAGATGGCTCTCGAATCAGATCCTCGACCGTCAGATCGTCTCCATCAGCCCAGCTGTGCTGGAAGTTGGTCACCGAATCGACCCGGATTGCGTACGGAATCTGCCAAGCCTCTTCGGTCACGCGCTCGACGGCTTCGGCCACACGGGGCGAGAACACGCCACCCGCTTCGGGCTTGACGACAAACAGGAAATTGTCGTTTTTGGTGTAGGTCGCCTGAAACGCGTCGAAGGCCTGCAACTCTGGATTGTCCTCGCTGAAGAAGACGCGGTAGTTGTTGGCGAATTCGAGGAAGGTCACGCCCGAGGCGGCAGACAGCGCGATCAGCAGAGTGGCAGCCAAAACCAGGAACGGCTTGCGAATCGCGAAGTCGGCAACGGCCAGACCAAACGCGTCGATCCTCTCGGTGGACAAGGGCTTCTTGCCCCGACCGTTGCCACCAGGCCTCTTGTCACGGGGACCGCTATCGAGATCGGTACTCATGCTCGTGATCCTCCAAATACTGGATCGATCGATCCAAAATCGTTCAAAAGGGGCGACGTCTTCGGAGATCGTCGCGTCTCGGCAGTATTACGGATCGATCGGTCCAAAAGTTCTGAAAAAGTCAGAGTTGTTCTTCCCGAGAACGTTTCTATCGAGCCCGGAAGGCCGAGGACAGCACCTGGAGCCGAGGTCGGGGGCCCGAGGTTCAGGCTGCGAGCAACGCGTCGACGGTGCTGACGACGTCTCTACCGAAGTTGGGTTTGGCCACTCGCATGGTCACCGCCAATCCCTGCATCACGGCCAGCAGCGTTCGAGCCAAGGCGCGAGTGTTCTTGTCGGCCGAGAGCTCGCCTTCGTGCTGCGCTCGTCGCAGCGTTCTGGCGAAGGCGTCCTCGATACGCCGAAACTGCTTCTCCAGCCGGTCCGCCAAGTCTTTGTCGTGGGGAGCGAGCTCGGCGACGGTGTTACCCACCATACAGCCGCAGCGATGCCCGCCGGCCGAACGCTCGAGCCACATGGCGAAGAGGCGGCGCAAGTTCCCGAGCGGCGAGCCCGGCGACTTGAGGAGCTCGATCACGGCTCGAACCTCGGTGTCCGCATACAGGCTCAACGCCTCTTCGAACAACCCTCGCTTGTCACCGAACGTGGAGTAGAGGCTCTGTCGACCAATTCCGAGGTGGCTAGTCAGGTCCGCGACCCCCGTCGCTTCGTAGCCCTGCCTCCAGAACAGGTCCATGGCCTTGCCAAGAGCTTCCTCTCGATCGAATTCGCGCGGTCTTCCAGTCATGACTCGATCAGACTAGCCAATCTGGATCGATCAGTCAACAACCTGTCTGACTCGCTCGGTCTTCGGCGCGATCGACTCGCCTCGACTGCTCAGACGCCTTCTTCTGCCGCGTGCTGCTTCTCGGAAGCGGGCTCCGTGGACCTTTCGGAGCACCATCGTCGTGCCAAGAGGCCCTCGGAGCAAAGGCGCTCCCGCTCCTCCCGTACGGACTCTGGTGCCCGGCTCTTGGGAGCTTCTTCCTCACACCGCCGTCTCGGCAACAGTCCATCGGCGCACATGGCCTTCATCCGATCGGCGTGAGCCGCAGTCGAACGCTTGCGCTGGTCGGCAGAGCACTCTAGCCGCGCACGCAATCCTTGCTCGCATTGAGAGGCGAACCGCTTCTGGGCTCGAGACTCAGCAGTTTCATCTTTCTGATGCGCGGCTGTGCTGATGGCCCCACTGAACAACAGCGCAAGACAGAACAGAGCAACTCTCATGAAGTCAAGCTAGCACAAGCCGGAGTACTCGAGTCTTCCAAGCCGCCCTCGAGAGGGAGCGGCCACGATTCGCGATGACCGTCGGACGCCCGTGTCACCCAGAGCATTCGCTCAGAGCCGAAACACTGTGCCACGTTCAGGAGTCGGCCGACCTCAACTGAAGCACCATCTTCTCAGGACACTCGAGCCGACCCTCGGACATGAGACGGGCCGAGGCGAGCAGGCTCGAGCTCGTGTGCTGCGGATAGTCGATGCGAATGCTGTAATCGGTCAGGCTTCGAGAGATACCCCCGAAGACACGCTGGGGGTCTTCCAGGTAAAACGCTCGCGCCGGCCCAAACTGGCCACGCAGCTGAAAGGCGAGCGCGCGACAGAGTGCGTCCTGCGCGCCGGGTGCCGCCACGTCTCCCGGAGGCAGCACCTTGAGAATCGAGGCGAGCGCCTCCGCGCGAGTGGCAGTGGGCGCGGAGCGCGGTGGTGAATAGAAACCACCGTCCCAGTCTGGCGCCACGCTGGCGTCGTTTTGCAGCCCCTCGATCGACGACGCTAGCCGGCGCAGATAGGGCGCATCAGCAGGGTCGGGATCGAGCTCTGCCAGCTCGGCCAGGGCGTACGCGAGCCAGTGGTCGTGCGGGAGCTCGGCAAGCGTGAACTCACCACCCTCGGCGTAGCGGCCCTGAACTCTCTGGTTGGCGGCCCGGCGAGCCGCGTCGAGCCAACGTCGCTCACCGGTCGCTCGATAGAGGCGGGTGAGCGCAAACGTGGCCTCGCCGGGGTAGTACTCGGAGACGAAGTCGTAGGCGGCGCCGTCGGACCAGCGGACTTTGTGCGGAAAGAATCGACCGTCTTCGCCAAGGAGTGCCAGGACACGCTCCCCCAGCCCTCGAGCGACTCTCAGATACTCCGGGCGCTCGAGCGCGTTCGGGTGCTCGAGAAGGGCCAGGATCGCCAGGCCGTTGCCACCCAGTTTGGCCTCGTCGTCTTCCACGGCACACAAACCATTGGTCTCGTCGTGCACGGCGGTTTCATGGGCGACATCCGAAAGCGGAGGACAGGGCTCGATCTGGCGTAGTAGGTAGCCGAGCGCGGCTTCGGCTGCCACGAGCAGCTCCTCCTCGGCGGTCTGGTCGTGGAGCTCCAACAAGGAGTAGGTCGCGCCGGCGTGCCGCAGCAGGTTGTAGTCGTCATCCGAGCGATTCGACTTGGGCAAGAACTCGTAGTCGTAGCTGCCATCGTCACGCACGGCTCGCTTCAGGTAGTGCCCGGCGGCCCCAGCGCTCTCGACGAGGTCGGCAGGCGCCATGGCGACCTCGATGGGCTGAGAACGAAACAGTCGCTCGACGGGCTGATCTGCGATCGCCACGTAGCTGACGGTCGAAAAGCGCCAGCGCCAGTCGGGAGCTGGCCCCGCCTGTGGCAATGCTCTCGCCGCCCGCCAAGGAAAGAGAGTGGTGAACTCGGCAAAGCGTCGCGGTCTGAACCGATGTTTGGAGTCGACCACACGATGAGAGACCAGCTCTTCAGGCAAGAGAGCGTTCTCCCACTCCGAGTCGGCAAGACCGTAGAGGCTACGAGGCAACACCGACAGGTCTTCGCTGTCACCCTCGATCGCAAAAGCCTCGTCGATCAGATCGAGCTTCAACCAGTCGCCTTCTCGACCGAGTCGCGGTTTCTGCTGCCGCAGCAGCAGCGCGGCTTGTGTCGCTCCGGCAACGACGTCTCGACCGCTGCCGATCGCGGTGCTTGCGTGGCTAGCTCCGTCCGACACTCCGAGAAAGACCGTGCAGGGACCCGGCTCGACGCTGGGCACGGAAGTCGACGCCAAGAGCGCGGCGCGAGCGGCGTCGAACGCCTCGGCGATTCGGTCCGGTCCAGCCTCCCGACACGATGCCTCTGGACTTGGCTGACAGCTGGAGAGGAGAAAGGCCACGAGTCCGAGCGCCGGTAGCCGCCGCCAGCCG
>JANQPS010000615.1 GCA_028285365.1 Thermoanaerobaculia bacterium
AGAGCGCGGTCACGGTCGCCGAGGAGCGTGACATAGACCTTCTGCTCACTGACGTCATCCTTTCCGGCATCAACGGCCGCGCGCTCGGAGAGCGGCTGAGCTCGGACCGCGAGAACCTGCGCATCCTCTTCATGTCCGGTTACAGTGACCACGTGCTCGCGGCCGACGGGATTCTGCCACGCGGCACCCACCTGCTGACCAAGCCGTTCACGATCGGGGAGCTCTCGCAAAAAGTGCGCGCCGTCATCGAGATCTGATGCGGGGGCTGGCCGAGCTGGCAACACCCGTTGGCGGGCGCGAAGGAATCCTAGAAGCTCGGGCCCATCAGGATCCGCACCGGCGTCGAGCATCCTCAGCATTCGACCGAAGGCAAGGCCGTAGGGTCCGCCTTGGGGACGTGGGCGCCGTCGTTCTGGAAGCCTCCGTCGACGACATGAACGTACGTCCTCCCGGAGAGCTCGTAGCGGACCGTGATCGCGTCGCTGCTCTGGCTCTCGCCTACAGTGAGGAAGTCGACTTCGAAGTAATCGGCCATCGGGACAATCGCTGGACTACGCAAATCGAGGTGTGGAGCATAGCTCGCTGAAGACCCATGTGAAACAGCGTCCAGTGGGTTACATTCGCAGTCAGACTGTCGAAGGTCTTCGACTATGTCGAGCTCGCGGCAACTTGGCACATGCCGTATTGAATGGATGATCACGACAGTGCAACGAACCTGAGTGCGGGCGTAGTAGGTGTTCTCTCCCTTCTCCTCCGGTAGAGCCTCTGGAGCATGCAAGAATGGTACGTAGAACTGCCTTGGCAACCTTCGTGCTACTGACCGTGTCAACGCCGGTGGTCGGTCAGTATGCCGCGACTCAGGCAGAAACGCTGAGGGGCTTACAACGTGTACTCGTAGTGTTTAGTGAGCCGAACGAGCGACTGGAGGCTCTGGTGCTTCGCGACCTCTACCAGGACGCCACGCTCGAGCTTCGGAAGGTCGGGATCCGAGTGGCCACCGAGGCCGAGGAGGTCGACATGAGCACGGACGGAGTGCTGAACATGACGGTCTTCGCGGACGGCGGTTTTTCTCAGAACGTCACCTTGCGCATCGACGTCGAGCAGCACGCTACGCTCGTCCGTACAGGGGAGACGAAGCAGATGGTGACGTGGTTCTATGAAGCGGCGCGATCAGGCTACCCGGCAGACCAATCTGCGCGCGTATTGCTGACCGACGGGGTGAACGAGTTCTTGTCGGACTGGCTGGACGCGAACGGCCGGTAGGCTTGCCACATCGAAGGCTTGCCCCCAAACCCCCTAGGCGCTGGCGAACCCAATCGTCTCGGAACGTCGCGGTGAGACAAGTGCAAGTCATCGATCAGGCGAGTTGTGATGATTCCTGTCTGGCGGCTCCAACTCGCGGCCAATTGCGTAGTGGAGACGTTTGGCGGTTGATGCCCCGGTGCTAACGATCGCCTAGCGCGAGTTCAATCTGGTCGATGCGCATCAGAACCGGTGCGTCGATCCGATCAGCGGCGTCGACGATTCGGCGAGGTAATCAGGTGAAGGCTCTTAAGCGTCGTCAGCCTTCTCGGTGGCATGACTCACGAGTACTCACCTCTTGAAGCCGAAGTCCGGCGGCCGTCTCACTTTTTGGGCCGCCGGTACCGCGGCTACGAGGTCACGATAAGGCTAGATCGAGCTAACCCAGACTGCGAGCCCTACCGTGTGCGGGGGCCCGCGGATGTCCACGCACTCATGAAGG
>JANQPS010000621.1 GCA_028285365.1 Thermoanaerobaculia bacterium
GATCGGAAGGCCGAGCTGGAGCAATTCCGAAGCCACAATTGCCGACGACCACCGACGTGACACCGTGGAAGCAGGAAGACTGCGCGAAAGGGTCGAACATCAGCTGGGGGTCGTAGTGCGTATGCGGGTCTACGAAACCGGGCGCCACCACTCGCCCCTCCGCATCGATGTGCCGATGAGCGGATACCGAGGAGAGCTGGCCGACCTCCGAGATTCGGCCACCTGTGATACCGACATCCGCTCGCCGGCGACAGCTACCCGTCCCATCGACGACGAGTCCGTTCGTGATGACGAGGTCGTGCATGTCCGGTCAGCCCCCCGTTGCCGGCGGTCGCGCAGTCGAGCTGGTGTCACTACCGATCGTTGAGGTCGCACCAGCACCACGAGGCGTGAGCTTCGCCACGAGCGTCTTGGGCCCATACGCCCAGTAGACGGGGTTCGGGTCGTGGACGTAGCCGGGGGCGGGCTCGACGGCCTCGACCGCATCCACGAAGGTCTCGAGAGCGACCTGTGTCTCCATTCGCGCCAGGTAGGCACCCGGACAGACGTGCGGGCCAGCGCCGAAGCCCAGATGATCGCGAGGTCGCGGTCGGTCGAGTCGAAACTCGTCGGGACTCGGGTAGAGGGCCTCGTCCCGGTTGGCGGCATGCAGGCAGAGCACGACTCGATCACCCTTGCGAACCTGTACCCCATCGATCTCGATGTCCCGTGTGCACGTACGGGCAGTGAGCTGGACGGGTGGATCGACGCGAAGGCTCTCCTCCACCATGCGGGGAATGAGCTCCCGATCGCCATGCAGCTGCGGGAGAAAGCGCGGGTCAACGGTCAGGCGTCGCAGTATGTTTCCGATCAGGTTGCGCGTCGTCTCGTTGCCTGCCACGACGAGGAACATCGTCTGGGTACAGACAGCGCGGCTCGTGAGACGCTCCCCGTCGACCTCCGCCGTGAGCAGGCGGGTGATGACGTCTGCCGGCGGCTCGGTCGCGGCCCTGCGCTGCTCGACCTGTTCGGTGATGAATCGCGTGAACTCGGGATGATAATCGAGCAGCGGGCGGTTGGCCCCGCCCTCGTTTTCCTGGACAGCCAGGACTTCATCGGACCAGCGCGCGAAAGTCTCGTAGTCTTCGGCAGCGATGCCGAGGATCCGCGCGATCACCGCACTCGGGACTCTTCGCGCATACGCCTCCATGAGATCGACTTCGCCGCTCGATCTTGCTGCGAGGTCGAGCGTCTCGGCCATCAGCTGAGCGGAGAGTTCTCGGACGTATGGCTCGACCGACGACGCATGATGATAGGCCAGCGCGGAGTTGACGATCTTGCGAACCATTCCGTGGCGAGGTTCCGGAATACCCGACAGGATGGTGTCTTCCTCGGACAATGCGCCGACATCGCCGACCGTGCCGGCGAAGGAATCGACGTTCCTGAGGCAATCGCGCACGCCTGCCTGTGTGACGACGAGCAGCTCGCCACCGGCCATCCGGTAGAGGGGGCTCCGCCGAGCCAATGCCCTCAGCTCGAGCGCGAGATCGTCCGGGTCGCGACCGATCGGGTCGAGTTCGGTACGGGGGATGGCGCCGTTGTCGATCATTGAGCGCGAACTCCTCTATCTTCGATCCCTCAGAGTGGAGTCCATTTTGTGCCATATAACTTTTGCAATGTCAAAAACAAATTTGCAAAAATGTCATCGTCGTTTCGGCGGGCATGCTTCTTCTCATCTTCTTCCATCGGGAAATTCAGTCATCCACCGGGCTGGCCTCGACTCGCGGCTGGATCGGATGGCTCCAGAGCCCAATGCCGATCTCTGCAGCACGCGTTTCCGGTGGGGATTCGATCTCTCCTCGAGGAACGAGGAGTCGTGCCTACTAGCGGGGCGAGACGCCCTGGGCGGCGGACGTGATCCGCAGTCCGGCTGACCTCAGGCGCTCTCCATGGGCGCGAACCTCGTCGGCCTTCAGCTTCTGCCTGAATCCGGCCATCGAGAGAAGCAGGGTCGGGCGACCCAACACGTC
>JANQPS010000643.1 GCA_028285365.1 Thermoanaerobaculia bacterium
GAAGGGGCGGACCTCGAGGCTCGGCTTCTTCCGGTCCAAGTGGCAGTAACCGACCGGGGTGGTGGTGTAGGCCGCGTCGAGTGGCGCGTCGGACCTGAGGGACAGCTCCACCATACCCGGTTCGCCGGCATCACGGAAAGTGGAGTCAGGAAAGAGGTGGAGGGGTTGGTACCGATCGAGGACTTCGAGACGCTAGTCGAAGTCACGGCATTCAACAGCGCCGGCTATGTCGCTGAGCGACGCGAGGTCCAGGTTCGTGCCGCACTCTCGTCGATCGGTCAGTTGCCGAATCTCTATGTCATCGCAGTCGGTGTAGGGGCGTACCCCGAGAAATCGCTATCGCTAGGAAGCCCGAAGTGGGACGTACTTGCCTTGGAGCGGGCGCTTACTGCATCAAAAGGAACCCTGTTTCATGACGTCGTCTTCGTGAAGCTCATCGATGAGGAGGCGACCGTACTTGAGATCACCCAAGCGTTCGCCGAGTTGAAGCCGAGAGTGCTCGGCCGCGACAGTTTCCTCTTCTATGTGTCGGCCCACGGCAAAGAGGTGAAAGGAGATCTCTTCATACTTCCCGGCGACTTTCGTCGAGAAGTCAGCGAGACGCCGATCGAAGCCATCGAGCGCCAAGGCATAACTAGCGTGCACTTGCAGGATTGGTTCACGGGCATTCGCGCGAGAAAGCGGATCGAGATCTACGACACATGCAGTGCCGCCGCGTTGTCACTACAACGACGTTCCGGCAAGGCCAAGAGCATCGACGATCAAATCGAGTTGCTGTACGCCGCCAAACGAATGCGTCGAGCAACCGGCAACGTCCAGATCTTTGCCTCACAGCCTCAAGAGATCGCTCTCGATGGATTCGAGGCGATCGGAAACAGTTTGTTGACCCACACGCTTCTCGAAGCACTTGTGCACGGCGACACCACGGGCGATGACGTAATCGATCTAGTTGAGCTGGCCGATCATCTAGAGAACCGCGTCCCTACGATCGGGGCGAACGTCTTCTCCGAAGCACAGAAGCCTACGATCGACATGTCTGGCGTCGTCAAGAGGCGCAGCTTCTTCATCGGGCCAAAACTGAGTGCGCTACCGGACCTGACAGCGGAGCGGAACGCTGATCCTGCCCTCTTTCGTGCGACCCACTTGGTACTCGAGGAAAGAGAGTTGACGCCATTGGATGGATCCAACTCGATCGGAACACTCGAATCCCACGAGTGGATCCAGGTGGTGGACGAACGTGAAGTGGACGGAAAGGTGCTGGTGAAGAGAAAGGGCCAGGGCGTCGTTGGTTGGATCGACCCGGCCCTGCTGCTGGCCCTTCCAGACTGAATCGAACCGGGTTCTGCAACCCGGACTGCACAAGGAGAAACCCGTGCGCAGTACTGTGACAGCAAGTCTCATGGTTCGATCGTTGACGCCTCTTCTTGTGGTACTCGCGTCCGTCGCATACGCAGAGTCCGCGCAAGCCGAAGACCCGGTTGCGGGTTTCCAGGAAATTCCCGTCGAGGAGATACGCAAGCTGCTCGAGGCTTCGCAGGTAGGCGTCGACGGCTCCTCCAAGAGCAAGGGTGGAGCCGGTACCTCTCCCGCCACGGGACTTACGAAGGCAGATCAGATTCGTGCGGCCCGTGCATCGTTCGATCCGAAGGTGATCTATGGCCCCGATGATCGCATGGACTACGGCGTTGCCGCGAAGAACGTACCCTCGGTGATTCCCATCCTCGACGCGTCGGTGGCGTTGTTCGAGAAGGCTTACGTCGTGGAGAGCGAGAACGGACAGCTGAAGCTCGCCACTCAGACGTTGGGCCAGAAACTCTCGCTGTGCCCTGGAGAGAAGTTCTCGAACCAAGAGACCGGAGCGTTCTGCTCTGGGACCCTGATCGCACCCGATGTGGTTCTGACTGCCGGACACTGCGTGAAGGAGATATCGAGAGACGGTGACATACCTCCGGTCCAGGCAGTGGCCTTCGTCTTCGGATTCCATGCGACACAGGAGTCCGATCCCGGGAACATTCTCCTGCCGGCTGAGCAGGTGTTCTACGGTAGGGCGGTCTTGGATGGCGCTCTGTCGAAGACGAGTCTGGAAGATTGGGGAATCGTGCGGCTAGATCGGCCTGTACCATCTGAAATCGCGAAGCCGATTGATCGATGGAGGAGCACCAAGGTCGAGAAGGACGAGGGAGTCTACGTTGTTGGGTACCCGAGTGGTTTGCCTCTCAAGTACGCCCCGAATTCAGAGGTCCGGAATAGCCCATCCAAGATCTTCTTCGTTGCGAACTTGGATACGTTCGGGGGGAACTCCGGTTCAGGCGTCTTTGATGACGACAACAAGCTAGTAGGGCTCTTGGCGCGGGGCGATACAGACTACGAGTGGGACAGCGCCGATCGTTGCGCCATCGCCAACGTGTGTCCGACCACTGGCTGCAAGGGTGAGGACGTTACGCGGATTACGGTAGTCAGGAAGTAGCCCACGTACTGCGCTTCCTAGCATTGTTGAAGGCCGGACTACTCTGCGAAGTCTCCTCAAGGCGCTTCGGCCTGAGTCCTACTCTTCGTCGAGTCCAGCGACTGTGGCGATGCCCTTGGTGATGTCCGACGAGTTGTCACCAATGAGGCCACCAAGCGTTGTCCATGCTTTGCCGGCTGCGTTCTCTTGAGTGAGTTGAACCGTTACGTTGATGGCCATTGGCTTCATCTTGTCGTTGGGCCACGCGAACAGCGTACGCTGATCTGCCGGGGTTGAACGTAGGTCGATGGTTGCGGGAAACTCACGGTACTTCCCGAGGGAGATCTTCGTCTTGCCCAAGGGAACGGCTGCGACAGAAGATGACGATCGATGAACCCCTTCCATCGAGATCTCAACGGTGTACGCGATTTCGCGGACGTCTACGCCGGGAAACAGCCCGACCAGCTCGTATATCCACATCCACGGCCATAGGTATCCCCACACTCCGGACCATGTCGAGGTCGGCAGCGCTGCTGCCTTCGCTTGCGCTTTCCTTATCTCAAGCGAGGTCAGGTCGAGGCGCATTGAGGCCGCATCGTCTTCGGGTTCGGCGACGAAGGTGGCTGCGAACCAGGCCTTTTCCCGGTACCGCTCGATCTGGATCCCCTTTGGCGAAAGATCCGCCTTCGTACCGCTGGCTTGACTCCTGGCGATGCTCTTCTGTGTGAGCTCGGAGTCATCCTTGTCTTCTGGGTTAAGAACCAGGATGTGTAGCCTGGTCGGGCCCTTGCACGACTTGTCGACCAACAGATGAGACGTCTGGGCGCTCATCTGATTGTTGTACCGTTTGCCCTCTTTGTTCAGGCCGGCGGCGAGGATCTTCAAAGCCACCCCGATGCCTGTATCGATGCCGAACTTCGTTGCCTTTGCGTCACAATCGACGAAGACGCGAAGCGTTCCGTCGTCCTTTCCCGTGTTCTTGTGCGGTGGAAGGAAGAAGTTACCGATCGCAGCGCATCCACTCATCGTGGCTATGAGCGGAAAGACGATTGAGATCGCGAGTAGAACTCTCATGGCACCTCCCGAGTCTCTTTTCTGAGTGTCCCGTCGAACAGATACAGAAGCAGCGACAGCTTTCCAGGCGCCAACCACTGCGCAAAGGAAAGAACCAAGAAATGCCCAGGCAGCAAATCAGCACTCGGTGCGGAGGGCTGGGGGCGCTCACCCTCACACTGATGAAGACTACCGGGTGCAATCTCTCCCAGAACGGTAAGAACCAGGGCAACAGGTCAAGGGCAGGACGAGAGGACGTCTGGTCTGTGTTCGCGAGATCCATGGCGGAGTGGCTTAACGCTCGAGCGCGAGTGCCCGGGCCTGCGCCTGCCGGCCGTAGTCGATGGACTCGCCGAGGATTCTTGCCGCCTCCTGGCTCGCGTGAAAGCCACGTGAGTTCTCGCTGCTGATGTAGTCGAGGCGCCACATGGCCTTGCGCTGCAAGGCCAGGATCTCGGCCAGCTC
>JANQPS010000089.1 GCA_028285365.1 Thermoanaerobaculia bacterium
CGGGTTGGTCCGGTGCGGGGAACGGCGACGAGTTGTGCCCTCGTCCTCGCACTCGCGTCGACTGTTCCCGTCCACAACCGAAGGCCACTCGAGCTCACCCTCGTTCCCAGCGCAATTGCCGTTCAGCTCGTTCTGAGAAGCTCGACCCTTCTCGCGAGTGAGGTGAGTGTCTCCACGCTCGTCGTCTGGGTGGGTCTGCCGGCCGCCAGCGCGGTCGCGGCCTGGCTGGCCCTTGGCCAGCGCGAGCCGCGCCTCGTCGCCGCGGCCCTGGTGTGTCTGGTCCTCGCGTGCGGCGGCTTCACGGTCACCTCCACCCTGGCGCTCTGGGTCGCGGTCCTGGCCACTCACGTCAGCAAGCCAAAGAGGATCTCAGTCTGGGTGCCGGGCACTGCTCTCGCGGCTTGTGTGGGCGTCGGCGCACTCTGGCATTGGCCCACCGGACTCCTGCTCGCGGCCCTGGCGGTGCTACTCATCAGCAGGGGCCTCGGCTTCGCCGTCCTTCTCGTCGTCGCGGGGACGCTCGCCCAACTGACCGAGCCAAGGGCCTGGGACGCGGTTGCGAGCGAGGCGCCCCGCATCTTGATTCTGCTGCCGTTCGCCGCAGCGACCTGGGCTCTGGACATTCGCTCGAGGTCCCTGCTGCGCGACCTGAGGAGGCTCAGTGGCGTTGCCCTACTGACGATCGTCGCGCTGCGCAGCCTCGTCCCCGAGGCAGCACTCGCCATTCCCGTGCTTCTCGTCCTGATGAGCGACCTACAGCCTGCACGCGGGTCTCGCAACAAGAAGGCCGCTCGGGCCGCGGGGGTTTACCAGACACTGTGGGCCGGATCTCTCCTGGCGATCGCAGCCGTTGGCGCTTCCTATCCATGGCTGCGCTGGCCGGACTTCGGTCGTCTGCTGAGCTTGACTGGCTGGGAAAGCGCGAGCGCGCTGTGGATCGCGGGTGGCGCCGCGGCGACCCTTGCGCTTTTGGTCACACTCGGCAGCACCGCAACCCGCTTCCAAGGCTCGCAATGGGCTGCGCCTTCCGTCGTTGGACTCTCGCTGATCCTCCTGGCCACGACGCTGCAGAGACCGTCGACGCCCATTCACGACTGGCCGCCTGTGACCCTCTCCGCGGCACAACCTATCGGGGAGTGGCAGGTGCCCGCTTCCGATCCACAGAGAACCGGCCAACACCTCTACATTCACTCAGCCCTCACCAACAGCACGGCACTACCTGCCGGAACGACGGTGGCGACCGCAACGTCCTCAGGACAGGCTGGGGCTCGCCAGATTGCCGATCTGCGGGTGGGTGAGCACACCGGCGACTGGGCAGCGGTCACGGTCGACAGCCCAGCGCCGAGTCCCTGGCTCTACTGGGTCGAGCCCCAAGGACGATTCTTCGGCCAGCGCTATCGCGCTCCAGTGCCCTGGCCTGAGGGTGCCACGACCGTCACCGTCGAGCGAAGCCCGGGCCTGCCTGATGACCTCCAGCTGGTGATCTACGCCATCACGCTCGGGCACGGATGACTCTGTCTCCAAAACGCCGGGGTCGCGCCTCACGACCCGACGTCTCGCCGCGCACTAACATCGAACCCCACGACTGAATCACGACTGACTCACGACGACATCACGACGACATCAGCCACATCGAGAACCACGGCTGCCTCGCCGCCAGATCACCGGCAATGCAGAGGCACTGCAGAGCCACAGTAGAGCCACTTCGGAGCCTCGGAATCGTGGGAGCACCATCGCCGCCTGGATGACGTGCTCGGGCCACGTGTTCAGATCAGTTGCCAGAGTCGAACGCCTCATGTTCAACCGTAGACCCCCAAACCGGCTCCTGCTGGCGCTCGTGTCGCGAGCCCGCCCCGGCCCGGTCGCGTCGAGTACCACTTTCGCGACGATGTCGAATCGCGCCACCAACGAGGCGACGATGAAACAGGACCTGCGATGAAACAAGACCTACGATGAAACGAGTCTGTGCCGTCGTTCCGACTCTCGGGCTCAGTCCTGACCTCGAGAGCGTTCTCCGCTCGTTGCGCTCCCAGGGAACCGGCCTCACGGAGTTCCAGCTCGACATCCTGCTCGTCGTTCAGGGCGAAGCGGAGCTGGACCAGCCAATCCTCGACATCGCTGACGAGATCCTCCGCTCACCACAGCCGCTGGGATTTGCGAGAGCTACGAATCTCGGACTCGACTCCGCACACGCACGACATGCTGACCTCATTGCCACTGTCAACGACGACGCCGTGCCAGAGGCAAACTGGCTGAGCCGTCTGATCGACCACCTCGAGTCTCGTTCCCACGCAGTTGCCGCGCAGGGCCTGGTCGTCCAAGCCCCGGAGACGATCGATACGGACAACGACGAGACTTGCCTCGACGGTGCGGGAATCACCTTCAATCGCTGGTGGCAGGCCCAGCAATTGCTCAGGAACCATTCACCGAGTCGGGCGCCCAGCGACCCCACCGAAATCTTCGGCGTCTCCGCCACGGCCGCCGTGTTCCTTCGCAGCGCTCTCGATCAGGCCAGCACGACCGCTGGACTCTTCGACGAACGGCTCGACACCTACTACGAAGACGTCGACCTGGCCTGCCGGCTCCGCGCTCACGGCGGCTCGGCCTGGCTGGTCCCCGAAGCCCGGGCAGTTCATCGCGGTTCGACTTCGGGACCTTCTCTCGGACGACGGCGCGCCGTCCTGCTGTACTCGA
>JANQPS010000655.1 GCA_028285365.1 Thermoanaerobaculia bacterium
GTTTGCTCCGCGCCCTCGTGATCGACCATCGTTCGCAGGTAGGCGTCGGTCACACACCGCGCGTGAATGCGCGCGACCAGATCGGCGAGTGTGCTCCGGCCTTCTGCAGCGCCTTCGTCTCCGAACGGTTGGCGCCGACCTTCGTCGAGCAGCCGCCGGAGCGCGTCCACGACCTCGAGCAACAGCGTCACCAAACCGGGGTTCAGGCGGACCTCGCCGTCGCGCACCAGCGTCAAGAGGTCCTCGAGATCGTGCGCAAGCCCACCTAGAGCGCCGAAGCCGACCATCCCGGCATCACCCTTCAGCGTGTGGACGATGCGGAAGATCTCCTCGATCGACTCCTGGTCGTCTGGAGTCTCCTCGAGTTGCAGGAGACTCTGCTCCATCGTATTGAGCCCTTCCTCGGACTGTCCTACGAAGGTCTCGACCAGCTCCTCGAGCTCGCGGTCCAACTCGGTCTGAGTTCCAGCCGGCGTCGCGCGGTCGTGGTCGCTCACAGTCGACGAACCCATGCCGTACCGCTGTCGGTGTGAAAGATGAGCTTGCGTCCCTTGACGCCGCCAGTGTCGCTGGCGACCACTGCAATGCCAGCAAACTCCAGCTCTTCATGAGCGACCACGACGTTGCGCTCGCTGAGTCGGCCGGCGCTGGTCGCCTCACCTCCCAAGACGCTCGCTCCACCAAAGACCTTGGCCTCGAGGCAGCTGCGCCGACTCCCGAGCGCTTCGAGCGACTCGATGAGCTGAGCTACGGCTACGTTCCCGAAACGGGTGCTCTGCTCGCCCTCGCCGGCCCAGTGAGGCAGCACGAAGTGATTGATTCCGCCAAGCCCGTTGACCGAGTCGTGCAAGCAGATGGCAACACACGAACCGAGGATCGTCGTCACCGCTGACGGTGTCCTCGACGCGAACACATGACCGGGGTGAAGAAAGGTCGTTACGCGCTCGACACCGTCGTCCGGAGGTTGGCCGGACGTCACGCGCTCACCGCTCGGCCGATCTTGCGCGCAGTGCAGAAGAGACGTCGGCGCCAACCAATGGAGCGACACCTCGATGACCGACTGGATTGCCGACTGGATTGGCTGGAAGAGTGTCGTCGATCGCGCATCGGGACGGTCCTGAGAGCTGGTGCCCGCATGGAGAGCAGCTGCCGTGCCGTCAGCGTGACGCTCAGCCTCGACGGTCGCCACGCGCGAGCAGCAACTCATCCACGAGAGTCGCCTCCCCCAGCAATCGAGCTCAGGTGCAAAGAAGCGCCTGCGTGACTCGCGAGCAGGTCGAAGAGCTCGTAGTCGAGCGGCTCGAGCTCCTTCTTCTGGACGAGCAGTCCGAAGATGGCCACCACTCCGTGAACACGATCGGCGACGCGCAGAGGAATACACGCGATGAGCTGGTCTCTACGGGCCGCAGGATCTTCATCCGGCACGCTCTCTGCGAGATACATCTCACCCGTGCGCACGGTCTCGGCCACTGGCCCCGAGCCCAGGTCAAGCGACTTCAGTCGCTTCTGATCGACCCCGAACGAAGCGACGAGGTCGAGACTGTCGCCGGCAGGTGACCGCTCGAAGATGGCGAACTCTTCACTGCCGATCAAGTTGATGATGATCTCCTGGAGGACCTTCAGGAGTTCCTCTTTATCGAGGCTCTCGTGGAGTCGATAGCTCGCAACGTAAAGATTGGCGAGGTGGTTGTTCTGCTCCTCGACTTCGACGTAGCGACTCGAGCACTGGCGCCACTCCGCCCGCACTTTGGCGAGTTTCTCTCCGAGCACACGCTGCTCGTTCTCGAACCGACTCAGTTGGCTCCGAAGGGACGAGATCTGTTCGTCGAGCGCCGTCTTCTCAGCGACGAGACGGCCCACGTCCCGTTCGAGATCGGCCTTGCTGCTCTCGAGCGCCTGGTTCTCCCGCACGAGCTTTCGGACGTACTCCGAATGCTGAGCGTCGCTGTCGCGTGTTTCGTCGGTCATGACCGCTCCGCTCAGGTACCTACGAAGTTGCGAACCTTGGTCATCAACTCGAGATTGTCGATTGGCTTGGTGACGTAGTCGCTACAGCCGAGCTCGTAGCCACGCTCGACCTTCTCCGGCTCGCCTCTCGTGGTGACCATGATGATGGGGATGTCTTTGGTCTCGGGAATCTCCTTGAGACGCTTGCACACCTCGAAACCATCCATCTTCGGCATGACCACATCCAGGAGGATCAGATCCGGCAGCTCGCGTTGTGCGGCGTCCAGGGCCTCCTCGCCGTCACTCGCCGTGACCAGGTCGTATGGCCCCTTGCGAAGAATCATCTTCTCCATCATGAGAGTGGTCATCGAGTCGTCGACTAGCAAGATCTTCTTCGACACTGGCTTCTCCTCGACTCCAGTCCCTAGTCAGTCCAGCTCGCCTGCCAGGTGCAGCGATCGGCACCCTGTGCAGTACACGCCGTCTGGTTCACTCGAAAGTCGCGGGCTCCGGCCTGATCGAGAAACTGCCAGATGGTGCCGGCGATGCTCCGGCAGACCTCCGGCTCCTCGAGCGCATAACCCTCGAGCTCGATCGTTGCGCTTCCAGAGTCTTGGATGTCGACCGTCATTTCGCCCGAATCGTGTCGAAGCGTCCAGAACGGCGTCAGATTCTTGAGGGTCCCTGCAACGTCACCGGGACGGCAGAGCGTCTTGTAGATGCCCTCGAGATCGACTCGAGCCGAGTCGCGTCCCATGAACTCCCAGACTTCGACGTCCGAAGGCGGAAGCAGTTTGGAGAGGCCTCGCATGAGCTCGAAATAGTCGCCTTCATCGTGCCATTCGGTCGACAGGATTCGACTCGTGAGGAAATGATGGTGACTGCTCGGCAAGACGTCGCGCGCCTTGTCGCCGTAGCTCCTCAGCGACTTGACCACCTTGACGAAAACGGTGCCCTTGATGCGTCCCATTTGGCTTTTCTGAATCCCCTCAGCGTCCTACAGTCGGAATCTTAGCATTCAGCTAAGTCTCTAGGTTTTCAAGACTTCCAGGTCAACCTCAGACACACGAGTTAAGGAATCGGACTCACCCTAGGCACACAGTCGGAAACGAATCTCAGGCAGGCGACAAATCGGATCGAGCAACAACACCCATCCTCGACTCGCCGACCTCCGTAAACACAACGACTCGAACGCAGCGACAGGCGCGGCGAGACGAGTTCGAAGTTTGGTGCCGACCCGAGACTCCGAGTCTCGAGTCCGAAGACACCATATGGAAGAAGGCACGTTCGGCCGGCCAGAGCTGACGGCGCCTCGGGAGATCTCTTGCCATGCCAGCCCAGGTCGATGCGCCGACCCGCCGCCTCTGGCGACCCACCGCCTACACGTTTGCTGCCGTCTTTCTCTCCATCCTCCTGGTGGGTGCCGTCGTCGCACCGGCAATTCTCAACTTCGCCGAGAGCCTCTACCTGGACCTGGTCAACGACGTGAACGTCCGCCAGACGCGAGCCATGACGGCATTCTTGAAAGCCAGGCTCGATGCCGGTATCGACGAACAGCAGGCCATCGACGAGTTCCAGGTCGCGATCTCGGGAAGCAACGTCGACCGCGGCTATGTCTGCCTCATCGACCAGGGGGAGGCTCGCTACCTCAGTCACCCCAATCTCGAGCAGCTCGGCATGGACGTCAAACCCGGCGCCACGTTCACTCCCGACGGCGACGACCAGGCCAGTCCCTGGAACACGTTTCTGCGACGGGGCGACAGTGGTGGCGGACACCTCAGCTACGGACCTCAGATGGCTCAGGAGATGATCCACTTCACGACGGTTGATGGCCATCAGTGGACGATCTCGAGTCACGAGAATCTCTCTCGCGTCGACGGCGAGCTCGCAAGGCTGAGGCAGTGGCTGATCGGCGGCTCGATTCTCATGTCACTCCTCATCGCCATTCCCGCGTCGGCCGCGGCTCGCGCCGTCAGTCAGCGCCAGGAGAACCAGATCCAGCGGGCCGCCGATCTCGAGCGCCGACTGCTCGAGGAAGAAGACGCACGCAAGACCGAAGAGCTGGAACAGGCACGCCAGCTCCAGCTGTCACTGATTCCCGACGAGCTACCCCAACGAGACGACGTGGAAATCGCCGCGCACATGGAGACCGCAACCGAGGTGGGTGGCGACACCTACGACGTCATCGAGCGCGACGACGGCTCATTGCTGCTTGCGATCGGCGACGCCACCGGCCACGGCCTGCAGTCCGGAATGATGGTGGTGGCCGTCAAGAGCCTGCTCGCCAATCTCGCTCAAGAGGTCGATCTGGTGGCAACGGCCCGACGCATGGCCGAAGCTCTTCGCTCCATCAAGCTCGGGCGGCTTCACATGGCCTACGCCATTGCCCATCTCGCCGAACGCAGGCTTCGCGTCGTCGGCGCCGGCATGCCGCCCGCCCTCATCCACCGGACCGGCGGCCACGTCGACGAGCTGGCGCTCAGCGGCGCCCCGTTGGGCTCACCGATCAGCTTCCCCTACGCCGTTCAGGAGACCGAGCTCGCAGCCGGTGACACGGTCTTGATGATGAGCGACGGCCTTCCCGAGCT
>JANQPS010000660.1 GCA_028285365.1 Thermoanaerobaculia bacterium
GGGCTGGAGCCGACGGCAAGGCCTCGGGACCCTGCGGCTACGTCAGCTCAAAGCCTCGGGTCGACTGGCTCGCTCTCCAGGGCGAGGACGCCAAAGACACATTCGTGAACTCGGCGGAGCGGCTCTCGTCGAACAAAGCGCTCGAGAGCCTCGAGGCCCAGCGCAAACTCGCGAAGCGCTAGAGAGCGTTTCCTGGCGAGCCCGCGCTGCTTGAGTCGATCGAGGTTCTCTGGTCGCGTGTACTCGGGGCCGTAGATGATGCGCAGATACTCTTGGCCGCGGCACTTGAGAGCTGGCTGAACGAGACCTCTCTTGCCGCGGCCAATGAAGTCGAGAGGCTTGAGCACGGCTCCCTCACCTCCTCGAGTCGTGAGCTCTTCCCACCAGGCGATGCAGTCCTCACGATCGGCGAAAGTGTCGAGCCTGACCTTGCGATAGCTCGTGGCCAGGAGCAGGTCTTCGTCTGCGTCAGCGAGCTTCGCGAGCTGAGACATATGCCACTCGTGGTCGCGATCGGCGTGGAGCGCATGCTCTGATGCCAGCAGGTGAAATGGCGCTAGCTTCAGGTCGTCGAGACCGCGCACGGGCCAGCAGTAGTTGCGATACGAGCTGCGGTAGAGCTCGATCATCTCGAGTCGCTCGCGCTCCTTGGCCAAGAGGCCGTCGACGTCGACGCCACGATCCTGAGCCAGGGTGAGCAGTCCCGCCGACTTGCGTGTGGTCACTTCAGCTGCGGCACCCACCGACGCGTATTGCACCTTGATGAGTTGCTGCGCCTTCGCTGACCAGGGCATCAGCTCACAGTCGAGACAGAGCCACGAGGTCGCGAGCTCGTCGAACAGGCCTGCACGCTCAGCGGCCTGGCGAAGACGCTCCAGGAACGCTCCTTCGAGCTCTCGGTCGGTGAAGAATCGTCGTCCCGTGCGTGTGTAGCAGATACCTCCCGCCTCGGCCTCCTGGCTCGAGACGCCAAAACGTTGCTGCGCCTGATCCGAATCTCGACAGACGATCACGACTGCGCGCGAGCCCATGTGCTTCTCTTCGCACACGATCTCGGACAACCCCCAGCGCTCGTAGGTGGCAAGAGCTTCCTCGGGATGCTCCAGCAGGTCGCGACGCTCGCTCGTTTCAGTCGGCGACATTGTGGGGGGTAGGTAGATGAGCCACTTGGGATC
The DNA here is from genome assembly GCA_028285365.1 of Thermoanaerobaculia bacterium. Classification (GTDB taxonomy): domain Bacteria; phylum Acidobacteriota; class Thermoanaerobaculia; order Multivoradales; family Multivoraceae; genus JANQPS01. Next base: position 1,176 of record JANQPS010000660.1, read on the forward strand.
GACGGCAAACCGACTCATCAGCTCCAGTGCGGCGGCGCCGTTCTCCGCTCGAATGGTGATGTTGGGTTGCAGGCGCGTCGTGATGAGACGCTTGCCGGAGACGTCCTCGATGTCGAGGAGATCGTCGTGATCCTGTTGCGCGCTCAACCCTCCGCGTGCGTTGGCAACAAGCGGCTTGATGGGCTCCGCGTAAGTCTCGGCTGCTTCTACCGAGACGAGCTCGAGCTCCGGATAGCGCAGTGCTGTCAAACGACCGCCGAACACACATCCGGTGTCGATGTTGATCGTGCGGTTGAGCCATTCCGGCTCTGGGATCGGTGTGTGTCCGTAGACCACGGTGGCGTCGCCACGATACTCGGACGCCCAGTCGTAACGAACTGGAAGACCAAACTCGTCGGTCTCGCCGGTCGTCTCCCCGTAGAGCGCAAACTGGCGCACTCGGCCTGACGCGCGCCCCTGGTAGCTCTCTTTCATGCCCGCGTGAGCAACCACCAGGCGGCCGTCGTCCAGCACGAAGTGGCTGACCAGGGAACCGAAGAAGTCGGCCATCTCTGTCTCGATCGCCGACCGCTTGTCGTCTTCGAGCGCTTCTAGCTCTGCCAAGGTGGTTTCAAGCCCGTGCTTCACTTGGACCTTGCGGCCGCGTAGTTTCTTGACCAGCTTGAGGTCATGGTTGCCGGGGACGCACATCGCTGCGCCTCTCTCGACCATGTTCTTGACGATGCGGTAGCTGTCCAGAACGCGCGGGCCACGGTCGACGATGTCGCCAAGGAAGATCACACGTCGGCCATCTGGATGGTCGTAGCTCAGCGGCGAGTCTTCCGAGAAGCCGAGATCATCCAGAAGCTGCTGGAGTTCGTCGGCGCAACCGTGGATGTCACCGACGATGTCGAATGGTCCCTGCTCGTGCCGCCGATTTGACCAGAGTCTGGTGCGCTCGATCGTGACGCTGTCGACCTCTTCCTGGGTCTTCAGATTGATGACTGTGTGAAGCCCCTCACGCTTGAGACCGCGACGCGATCGTCGCAGCTGGCTGCGCTGACGGGCCACGACGTGGCGACCGAAGTTGCGGTCGGGCCGATGTGTGTTGCGCTCCACACACACCTTTTCGGGCAGGTCGAGGACAATGGCCACGACAAGGCAGTGGTTGCGCTTGGCCAGGGCGATGAGCGGTTTTCGTGACTCAGGTTGGACGTTGGTGGCATCGATGACAGTGAGTCGTGCAGCCGCTAGTCGCTTGTCGGCGATGAAGTGGAGGACGTCAAAAGCGTCCTGGGTCGCGTCGAGACTGTTCTCGTCGTCCGAGACCCAGCCCCGACAGCGGTCCGAGGACAACACCTCGGTGGGGAGAAAGTGGCGCTCGGCAAAGAAGGACTTGCCTGCTCCCGAAGGGCCAACGAGCAGCACGAGACACGTTTCTGGGATCGTGATCTTCATGTCTCAGATTTCTCGATTTGGCGGAAGGTCGCCATCTGCGTGGGGCCTCCGACACCGTCGACCACAGGACCAATCGTTGAGAACTCCACCGAGTAGCCGAACTCGGATGCCACCTCCTTCGCCCAGGTCTCGAACTCGCCCCGGGTCCACTCGAAGCGGTGGTCGGGGTGCCGGAGTCGGCCTTCAGGCAGTGTCTCGAACTGAGAGTTGTACTCACGGTTGGGCGTTGTGATGACAACGTTCTCGGGCCGGGCAAACTCGAAGACCGTGCGCCTCAGCGCGCGCAGCGGGCCCGGGTCGAGGTGCTCGATGACCTCAACCAGGGCGGCCGCGTCAAAGGCTTCGAGCCGGCGGTCTCGATAGGTGAGCGACCCGTGAAGGAGCTCGATGCGCCGCCTCTGTCTCTCCGGCATCGTGGCGAGTCGTAGACGCCGTTCAGCGATCTCCAGCGAGCGATGGGAGACGTC
>JANQPS010000835.1 GCA_028285365.1 Thermoanaerobaculia bacterium
GGGTTTCGGCTCGGAGCTGCTGCAGCTGATTGCCGGGCCCAAGGCCAGCGAAGGTGCCTGGGCAGCCGACATCGAACGCGACGTTGCAGCCCGCAAGAAGGTCGACGCCAGCGACTACAAGACGCTGCGGAGCATGAAGCCGCACGTTTCGCGAGCCTCCGCCTGATCGGCGATTTCCGATCATCCACTCGGATGACCGGAACCCCTGAGTCCTAGCGTCCGAGGAACTCGACGACCAGATCGAGGGTCTCCGGAAGGACGATGGTCTGAAAGTGACCACCGGAGATCGAGCCGATGGCCCGGATCGCATCTTTCTCCTGAGGTGAGAGAGACCTTTGGCTCTGGAGACTCGCGTGTCCGTCTCCCTTTGCGCTGAGCCCCGTGATGCGCTGGGCCAGTCTGCGCGCCGACCGGTCTGTCGAGAAGAGCGTTTCCCAGACGCTCTCGTTTTCGCGCAGGACGGCCCGTATGGGAGTGGGCAGGGATCCGTTCTCGAGGAGGTAGTAGCCGACGTCTCCGAAGCCCGCCCCATCGCGTGCCAGGACCTCGTGAAGGAGACGAGCCTGACGGAGGCGATTCTCGAGATAGGCCTTGCGGTCCGCCGGACTTCCGAAGACCGAACGAATGTGCTCGGGATCTTTGCTTCTGTTCAGCTCTTCTGAAACTGCGGGCGAAAAGATCGACCAGCCGTAGCGCACCCAGTTCTCGGCGTCGTAGAGATCGACTTCCAGCTGCCGTCCCTGCTCGTCTACGAAGATCCGCTCGTCGGGAGGCGGCAGATCCTCGAAGAGTGGACGCAGTGTGAAAAGAGTTTCGGGGCCCATGTATCGACCGACGCCAGGCACGTAACGCCGGCCACGATCGAGCTCGTGGAGCTGTCTCAAGGCACCGCCGTTCGACACTCCGACGAACAGGATCTTGCGAAGCCGATAGCCGGACCGGGGAGGCTCGTCGGTGTCGATTCGGTCCAACGGGAGGTTGCCGTACTTGGCGAGGTAGCGGCAGATCCGGTTGGCATTGCTCTGGCAAATGAGATCGATCTCGGGGTCCCCGCGCTCGCGCGCGATGCGCTCGAGTGCCGCGTGGAGTTGCGGTACCGCTTCGAGATTGGAGCGTCGCCAGTCGTAGGAGAAGAAGTAGAAGCTCTTCGAGCGCTCGGGTCGCTTGATCTCACCGAGTGCATAGCCGGCCTCCTCGAGCCGTCTGCTCAGAGGACGGTAGACCTCCTTGGTCCAGCCCATCAGTCGAAGAAAGAGCAGCGGGCCGTTGGCCCGGACGCGGTCCCGGCGCTCTCCCGGCCTGGTGATCGAAAGGGCGATCTCGTGGCCACGATCCGCCGGTCTGAAGAATCGCGACGGTGGTCCCCAGATCTCGCGCCCTGTTTCCGGGTTTTCGAGGCGCGAACCGGTCACCCCGGGCACCATGACGACCGCGCCGCTCGGCGTCGCGGCCCGAGCGGCCGGCAAGCCTGCGCCCAGGATGAGGACAGCGACCAGCAGTTGGCAGCTGAAGGGCTTTCCGAGAGCCACGACGGCGCGCCACCTCGTATGGATCTCAGGAGATGGAGGGTGGCGTTTGACTGGTTTCTCTCGCATGCTCGATGGCGGCAACGGGTCGTTCCGGTAGAACCATGGGGCAACTCTTGCGTAACAGCGCTTGACTCGAGGACTACGGTTGGGGAGCATGCCACCTGTGTGGGAGAAGATCGACTATCAGGTGTATATCGACCGCGCCATGCGGTCGATGGTTGGACGCCTCTTGGCCAAGGTGGCCGAAGAAGGGCTTCCTGGAGAACACCACTTCGTCTTGTCGTTTCGCACCGACGCTGATCAGGTGGAGTTGTCTCCGTCGCTCCGCGCACAGTATCCCGAGGAGATCACCATCGTGCTCCAGCATCAGTTTTGGGAGCTCGAGGTCGACGACGAGATGTTTGCGGTCACGCTCAAGTTCGGCGGTCACCCCGAGCGTCTTTGCGTCCCGTTCTCCGCGCTCACTGCATTTGTCGACCCGGCTGCCCAGTTCGGGATGCGCTTCGAGAGCGAGGCCGAGATCCAGGCCGACCGTGATCGCCCCGACAGCCGAGCACCCTCGCCATCAGAAGGGGCAGTCGCTCAATCGTCCAAGGCGTCGGCCAAACGGACATCTGACAGGTCTTCTTCACCTGGCTCGGAGGCGAGTGTGGTGAACATGGAAGACTTCAGGCGCCGTAGCTAGCGCGTCTCCAGCGCAGGCGCGCGACGGGGCGGTCGGGAATCAGGGGCTGGCCCCGTCGTCGAGCTCCAGCAGGAAGATGGCGCTTTTCGCGCCATCTGTGCCGTACTGGAGCTGCACGGCAATCTCCCGACCACGTGGGTTCCACGCGAAGTCGCCGACATAGGTGTCACCGAGATACTCGTCGGCGAGGGGATCGTTGAATCGGGTCAGGCGCCGCTTCTCGGTGCCGTCCCCCTTCATCAGCCAGAGCTCGTTGGGCAGTATGCGGTTGGCTACAGGGCGACCGCGGACCTCTGCGTTGGAGGTGAAGGCAAGGAGGTCTCCCCGTGGCGCGTAGCGCGCGTATTCTTCGGGTCCGGCGCGGGAATGGGTCAGGCGCACGCTGCCCTTGTCGCCCGTCTTGCCTTTACCGCCCTGTTCCAGGGTGTACAGATCGAGGCCGATCTCTGCCTGGCCTTCTTCCAGGTGTGCCGAGAAGAGGAGGGTTCGGTCGTCAGGGGCAAAGCCGTGCGCGAGGAGCAGGCCCGTCGGCTTGCCTCCGGGTGTTCTGAGCTTGTCGAGGTGGGGAACTCCGCGCTTGAACTCGAGCTGACCAGTGCGCAGTCGCCACGTGCCCCATCGACCCTTGCGGCTAGCGACTCGCTCGCTCCAGACCAGCCGGTCTCCCTCGAAGCTGAAGTGAGCGTCGAGGACGGCGGAGCCGATCTCGGCGTTGCGCGTGAGCTGCCAGAAGTCCTTCTTGTCGGCTCGGATCAGCCAGAGGTCGGCGAAGGGTGCACGATCGGGAGTCAGGAGGGCTGGTCCGTCGGTCTTCAGCTTGCGGCCGTTGCGCTGAACCTGAAACGCGAGATAGTCGCCCGACGGGTGCCATGCTGGATTGAGCGAGTGATCACCCTTGAACTCGGGCACGCCACACGTCAGGCAGCGCTCGCTCTTGGTAGCGACGTCGAGGATGTAGAGCTGGAAGAGACCGCGGTCGTCAGCACGATCGTAGGCCACCCGGTCGCCTTGCGCCGACCACGCGATTCGTCCCCCCGCGTCGATCCACTTGGTCGCGCGGACCAGCTTGGGCCCGTTGTCGCCGTTCTGGGCATTGGCGCTCGTGGCCGCGAGTCCTGCCGCCAGAGCGATCGACAGCAACGTCCACGAACCACCTGCGCGAGCGCCGGTGCGCTGAGTGCGAGCTCGTCTCTTCATTGCAGTCTGACAACCGCCGAGCTCGCTGCGGTATTTCGACTCTCGAAAGCGGACTCTCGGCGCTGCGCTGCTCAGGCCGGTGAGGTGGCGCTCGGCTCCACGCATCCGCGAATGGTCTCTTCGGCGAGGTGATCGACGACCGCCTTGAGGTCGTTGGTCTCGTCGTAGACGCGTTTCTGACGGTCGGCGCTCGTGCCTTCCTTGAGGATGGTCTGCAGGTAGTCGACCTCGTTTCTCACGCCGATCTCGTCGACGACGTCGTCGATGAACTCGAGGAGCTCGTTGGCGAGGAAGTGAAAAGGCACCTCTTGTCGCTTGCCGAGATCGAGAAGGTGTCCGTTGACCCCGAAACGCACCGCGCGCCACTTGTTCTCGTTGATCAGGTGGCGTCGATAGCGTCGCCAGGCGAGGTTGGAGCGACGCAGCTTGATCAGCTTGCCGACGAGGGCCACGAGCAGACCCGTCACGCACAGCGTCTCCTCGATGGTCGTGCAGATGTCTGCGACGCGAAACTCGAGAGTCGGAAATTTGGGGTGGGGTCTGACGTCCCACCAGATCTTGGTCGGCTCGTCGATGCAGCCGGTCTCGACCATCGTGTCGATCGATTCGGTGTAGTCACTCCAAGACTCGAAGTAGGGCGGCAGGCCGGAGCGGGGGAGGTTCTCGAAGACCACCGAACGGTAGGACTTGAGTCCGGTGGGCCTCCCGCACCAGAAAGGCGAGCTCGTCGAGATGGCCAGGATGTGTGGCAGGAAATAGATCGAGTCGTTCATGACGTCGATCATCAGCTCGCGATCTTCGATGCCGACGTGAACGTGCATGCCGAAGATCAACAGCCGCCGGGCTACGTCTCCCAGGTCTTCCTGCAGCTTGGTGTAGCGCTCACCGGCACTCACGTCCTGGGTGCTCCAGGAGGAGAAGGGGTGGGTGCTCGCGGCTACGACCTTGAGCCCGTTGTTCTGGGCAACCTGGTGGACAGCGCGTCTGAGTCTGATGAGCTCGGCGCGCGCCTCGCGGATGTTGCGGCAGATGTGGGTGCCCACCTCCACCTGCGATTGCATGAGCTCTGGCTTGATCTGATCGGGCAGGACAACTCGTCCCTGCTCGAGGAACTCTTGGATGTACGAGGTCAACCCCCGGGTCTCGGGGTCGATGATCTGGTACTCCTCCTCGATGCCGATGGTCAGCTCGGGAAGTGACATGGCAAAGGTTCCTGCAGTGAAATGGTGGCTCAAGAAGCGATCGCGAGTCTAGCAAGCGGTCGGCGGTCGCAAGGGGCTAGCTCGGATATCGGCCGTGGGCGCGTATACGATCCCGGTCACACCGCCCTCGAGCTCGGTTCGGCGTTCCCAGAGTGAGCGCATCGAGCCATTTGCGACGGCACCGACCTCAATCGGAGATGACCATGAGCTACCCAGTCCCCCGAACTGTTGCCCCGCGCGGACCCCGATGGTGCCGTGGTCGCGGAGCGGTCGCGCAGCTCCTTTGCGGCTTGCTTCTGTTCGGTCTGGGCTGCGGACCTCGGGATACCTCGCAGATCGAGACGGAGGACGCGCCGGCGATCTGGGAGCTCGGCGGAAAGGCTCCCGCCGCGCGGTCGAGCGAAGGGGTGGTCGTCAGCGGACATCCCCTCGCCTCCGAGGTCGGAGCCGCGGTGCTGGAGAGCGGAGGCAACGCGATCGACGCGGCTGTTGCGGTCGGCTTTGCTCTGGCGGCGGTGTTGCCACAGGCCGGCAACATCGGTGGTGGCGGTTTTCTCGTCTACCGCTCGGCTGAGGGCGACGTGCGGGCTTTGGGCTACCGCGAGAAGGCTCCGGGGGCGGCCCATCACGACATGTATCTGGACGAGAACGGCGAGCCCACCGACCAGAGCGTCATCGGCCATCTCGCGGCGGGGGTGCCCGGATCAGTCGCCGGCCTCGCAGAAATGCACTCGGTTCTGGGCAACAAACCGTGGGCCGAGCTCGTCGAGCCGTCGATCGAGTTGGCACGAGTGCACGAGATCGACCAGCCGCGCCACGACGCGCTCGAGCGGGCGGCGGAGACGTTGTCACGGTTCGAAGCCAGCGCCAGCCAGTTCCTGGTCGACGGCAAGGCTCCTGAGGTAGGGACGTCGTGGTCGCAGCCGGATCTCGAGCGAACGCTGGAGCGGATCCGGGATTTGGGAAGCGCGGGGTTCTACGAGGGTGAGACCGCTGACCTCATCGTGGCCGAGATGGAGCGCGGCGACGGCATCATCACGAAAGACGATCTCAGCTCCTACCGTGCCGTCTGGCGCGATCCGATCGTGGCCGAGTACCGAGGCTATACGGCGTACTCGATGCCGCCGCCGTCGTCTGGGGGAATCACCCTCGCGCTGCTGCTGAACATGGCGGAGTCGAGCGCTCTGCCTCCGGCGGACACGGTTCCAGGCGTTCACCTCCGAGCCGAGATCATGAGGCGGGCATTCATCGAGCGCAACCGGTCTCTGGGTGACCCCGACTTCGTCGAGATGCCGCTCGAGAAGCTGCAGTCGCAGGAGTACGCCGACGAGCTCCGCGAGACGGTGGATGCGGCCAAGGCCACCGAGACCCCGGTCTCGGCGCTGACCACCCAAGAGGGCACCCAGACGACTCACTACTCGGTGGTCGATGCAGCTGGGAATGCCGTGGCCATCACCACCACGATCAACAGTTCGTTCGGTTCTCGAGTGACCGTTGGTGGCGCGGGTTTCCTACTCAACAACGAGATGGACGACTTCGCCGCGGCACCTGGCAAACCCAACCAGTTTGGTCTCGTCGAGGGTGAGAACAACTCGGTGGCGCCCCACAAGCGGATGTTGTCCTCGATGACTCCGACCATCATCGACGACGTCGACGGGCGCTTGTTCATGGTGGTGGGTAGCCCAGGGGGGCCGACCATCATCACCAGCGTCTTTCAGGTGATCACGAACGTCATCGATCTCGGGATGAGCCTCGACGAGGCGGTGGAAGCTCCTCGTCTCCATCATCAGGCTCTTCCGGACCAGATCTTCGTAGAACCGGGTGGTTTCGCCTCAGATCTGACGTCCCAGCTCGAGAGCATGGGGCATGTCGTCCAGACGCGAAGTAGCTTGAGCGGTGACATTGCCGCGATCGTTCGGGAAGGAGAAGGAGATGCGACGCCCACCTGGTTCGGAGTCGCAGATCCTCGTCGCGGCGCGGGAGTGGCGGTTCCCGAGTCCCACTGAGGTTGCCCTCTGGGACGGAGGCATGCCTCTTGCTCCGTCCGAATCTCGAGGCCTCCGCGAGACGCGTTGGCGATCTCGGGAGTGTAGAATTACTAGCTTGTAGGAAGGTCAGCGCGCTCTTCGAGCGGCTTGTGAGGACGTGATCGGTGCTCATTCGACGTAGATTCACGGTAGGTCGGCACGATTCGTTGGCCTGCGGTGCCGGCGCCTCCTCCAAGGAGATGCCGAACTCCGTCACGACAGATGACACCAAGACGTCCGGCAGACGGCCAATTCGAGACGCCGAGTCAGCGACGCGAGAATGTCGAAGGAGCCATGACAGCCCGAGCCACTGAACATTCCGAGTGCGGCCATTGCGAGAGCGGGCGTTTCGAGTCCGGCCGGTCCGAGTATGGCCAGTCCGAGACTGGAGCGGAGACGTGAAGTTGGGGACTCTACCCGCCAAGGACATCGCTCGGCTCCTCGATCGGCAACGTCGACCGGCGTCGATTCCCGATCAAGTGCCGGTCCACGAGATCTTCGAAGAGATTCTTGCGATCTCGGATCAGTTCGTGCCGTCCGAGGCGGGCTCGGTGCTCATCGACGATCCTCAGATCAAGGTTCAGCATCCTTGGGATGCCGGCGAGAACGAGCTCGTCTTCGTCGCCTGCTACGGTGACAAGTCCGAACAGTTGATCGGTCGACGCATGCGGGCTTCAGACGGCATCGTCGGTAAGTGCTACATGACCGGTGAGCCGGTCCTGAGCCGCGATACCTCGACCGATCGCGACCACTTCGGCGACTTCGATGCCGAGACCGAGCATCAGACCTTGAGTGTGGTGTGTGTACCCATCCGCATCGGGACGTCGACGATCGGGGTGCTCGAGCTGCTCAACCGAAAAGGTGGCGGGCACTACGTGCCTCAGGAGCTCGAGCTGCTGCAGATCTTCGCCGGCTACATCTCGACCTCACTGCAAAACATCCTCGATGCCAATCGGTACCGTGAGCTGGCCAAGCGTGACGACCTCACCGGGCTCTACAACGACAGGTACTTCAACCAGAAGCTGTCCGAAGAGGTCGACCGGGCTGAGCACGACGGCGGTGAGCTGTCGTTGATCTTCCTCGATCTCGATCACTTCAAGGCGGTCAACGACACCCACGGACATCTGGTCGGCAGCCAGACGCTGCGCGAAGTTGGACTCATCCTGGCCCGCACCGTCACCGAGGAGCGCGCGACGGTCGCGCGCTACGGCGGTGACGAGTTCGTGATCATTGTTCCGGGTTACGGGGTCGAAGCGTGTCGAGAGCTGGCGGAAGAGATCCGCGCGCGTGTCGAGAACTCGATGTTCAGGATCGATCCCGGCCAGGAGACCGGGGTCATGCTTCGTGCAGGGACGATCTCGGCGAGTATCGGAGTTGCCTCGTATCAGGACATGCGATTCGATCCGGACGACAAGCTGCGTCGACGCAAGAACGAGTTCATCCGCCTGGCCGACCAATCGATGTACGAAGCCAAGGCTCAGGGGAAAAACCGAGTCTGCCTTGGTACGTACGATGCTTTGTCCAGCACCAAGACCCGGATCAAGAGCACGGGCTCCTAGCGGCTCCTATACTTGGGTCGCGACCCAGCGTTCTCTTCCGGTACCCGAGACGAAGTGTCTGTTCTGCGCCAAATGCGTGCGCTCCGAGACGAGATTCGTGACTCCGCGATCTCGCATGTCCAGGGCACAAGTCGGTGTCTTGGATGCGAGCACAGACTGCAAGTCCCAGGTCGGCGCACTCGATGAGCTCAACAGGCAAGGAACGCATCTTCAAGGCGGTCGTCGTCGGTCACTTCGGCATCGACGTCTTCAACAGCATGGGGCCGGTGCTGGTGGTCTTCCTCAAGGAACCGCTGGGCCTGAGTGCGGCGCAGGTCGGGCTTGCGGTCGGCCTTCATCAGTTCTTCGCCGGTGCAACTCAGCCGCCGTTCGGGTGGCTGGTCGATCGTGTCGGTAGCCGGATCATCGGACCATTCAGCGTCCTGTGGGCGATGGCGTTCGTCGCCCTCGCCGTGAACCTCGCTCCGAGCGTCGGCTACCTCGGCTTTCTTCTGCTTTTTGCCATGGCGGCGCTGGGGTCTGGGGCCTTTCATCCGCAAGGGACGATGCACGCGTCCCAGGCGATCCCCGGACGGGAAGCCACGACCACGTCCATCTTCTTTCTCGGCGGTCAGCTTGGTCTCTCGCTGGGCCCGATTCTCGCCGGTGTCCTCCTCGACGCCATGGGTGCTACGGGTGTGGGAGTGTTGGCTGCCGCCTTCTTGCCCGTGCCGGTCTTCATGGCGTTCGCCATGGGACCCCGACGGATCAACCCGAGACCGGTCCTCACAGAAGAGCGCAGCGCGTCGACCAGGACCGGAGGCAGTGCGCTGGCGGTGACGATCCTGACCGTCGTGTTCGCCCTGCGGGCCTGGTTGTTCATCGGGACCGCGGCGTTCTTGCCCCTGCTCTTTCAGAACAAGGGATGGAGCGCTTCGGGTCAAGGGCTCGTCGTAGGCTGCTTCTGGCTCGGGGGCGGGATCACAGGAGTCCTGGTCGGTCACTTCGCGGATCGCTACGGCCGTCGCCTGCTCGTCTGTTCTTCGACCCTCGTGGGATCGATCGTGCTGCCGTTTCTGCCCTTTGCTGAAGGACCGCTGGCGCTTCTCCTGAGCGTCGTGATCGGTGGACTTCTCGGGGCGCCGCACAGCACGCTGATGGTGCTGGCGCGAGAGCTGCTTCCCCTGCGACCGGGTCTCGCGTCCGGATTGTCCCTCGGCTTCCTGTTCGCGGCAGGAGCTGTTGCGAGCTGGATGATCGGTGTCCTGGCCGACCTCTTCGGTCTGGTGCCGGTTCTGCAGTCTGGAGCTCTTCTCGGCCTACTCGTTGCGGTTCTCGTGATGTTGCTTCCCGCACCTCGCAAGGGTGAACGAGTGCTCGCCGAACCAGCTCCCGTAGCGGTGGCCGGTATCGGCACCGCGAGCGTTTCAGAGGCCAAAGCAGAGTGAGAAGAGCACGGTGAGAAGCACAGTCAGAGAAGCACAGTGAGAGAAGCAGAGTGAGAAGAACGGAGTGAGACTCGCCGCTGTGAGTCGGGTTCGACCCGGACCCGAGACCGTCTTGGCCCGCTCGGTCTGGCGTGTGGCCCGTCGTCGTGCCTGCCTCGGGCTTGTGCTCGCCTGCGTGACGGCTCTGGGCCTCGAGGCTCAGGGCTCCAAACCGACGACGGGGGCGATCGAAGGGGTAGTAGCCCGGGAATCGGGCGAAGGTCTTGCGCGAGTTCGAGTCAGACTGTCTGGTGACATCGAGAGAAGTCTGAGCACCGACAAGCGTGGCTACTACCGTATCGATCGTCTGCCACCTGGCCTCTACTCGATCGAGGTGGCCGCGGACGGCTTCGTGACGTCCCTTCGAGACGGGATGCGTCTGCGCGCCGCCGAGACTCTCCGTCTGGACTTCGCCCTGGCCGAAGGTAGTCGCTCGTCTTTCACGATGACCTCCCAGCCTGTCGTCGATTGGTTGAGCGCCGATTCGGGGTTCAGACTGACGTTCGAAGACCTCGGTCGCTTGCCGACTGGTGGAGTCTTGCTGGATCTCGCCAGCCTGCTGCCGTTTGCCGAATCGGTCTTCCTCGACGAAGGAGAGATCGAGCCTCTGGCCGCCGTGCCAGGATTGGGACTCGGAGGACTCCCAGTCGAGGACTTTGCCTCCGTGTTCGTCATCGGTTCGGACCCGGACACGGCCGTGCGTTCACCCGATCGACTGCACATGACGTCTCGAACGCCGCTCGGCGCCAGGTTTGGTGAGCGGCCGGGCGCCATTCACGGAAGTCTGCGAACGCGCATCGTCGAGGACAGACTGTTGGGCCGTCGCCGGCTGGGGGTGGAGGAGGAGCGGGACGCATGGCGGCCCACGGCTGCCATCGGCGCGCCTCTGCCGGCGCTCATCCCGTCCGCGTCCCATCTGTTTGCCAGCTACGCCCGTCACGACGATCGACGACTGTTCCTGCCGGAAGACGGGGTGGTTGGCCTGGGCGCGATCGAAGAGGGTCTCGAGCGCGAGGTGGATCTGGAACAAGAGACCGCCCACGTCCGTGCAGAGTTGGCACCCAACCCCGGCCTAAGGCTGCGGCCGACCTTTCTCGCGATGGACACGGAAGAAGAAGAGCGTGTCGGAGAGCGCAGGATGTCGGGGGACTTCGCACCTTCGACCCGAAGCCACACTATGGCGCGCTCGGCGATCAGCGTCGATCGAATCGGGACGAGGACCTTCGGTTTCTCTCTGTTGCTGGCAGAGCAGCGAGACCGCCTGCTCGACGCGCGAGCGCGGACCAGCACCGGCGGGTTCGTCGAGTTCCCGAGGCTCGATCTGGAACGTACAGAGGGGTCGTGGCGTGGTCGCTTCAGCCGATCCAGGCACCTGGTCACGATCGGTGCCGGGTGGGTCGAGCACGAGGAGACGGGCCGAGACGCCTTTCCGCTGCGCGGCGACTCGTACGGCCTTTCGGTGCACGAGCGCTGGATGGCGACACCCCGAGTTGCCGTACACCTGGCTCTACGCACGGAGCGTGTCGAGCGCGAGGTCGGGACGACGCGCCGTACGATCGACTTCGGTGACCTCCTCCTGCCGCGCGCCTCAGTGTCGTGGGACGTGCAGGGAGACGGTCAGTGGTCGCTGCGAGCGACCGCGGGGAGGCGGCACCGAGTCGGACCGCAGTTGCCGTTTACGTCGACCAAAGACTGGCTGGAGCCGCAGCTCGAGGAGCAGACCTTCTACGCTCTCGGCAGTCGCTATCAGTTCCTACCGGGTCTGTTGCTCGAGGGAGAGTTGACTCGGATCGAGCTCGACGAACCCTCTGTGCAGCCGGTACTTGAGCTTCTGGAGTCCTGGCCGCTCGACACGACTCCAGCCGTCGAGGAGACACGGTTGCGCGTCAACGCCGAGCTGCGCATCAGCACTCGATGGAACGCCTGGGCCTTCTACGAGGCGCGAGATCCCGACACCGGGGGCGTGCTCTCGGCCTTCGGGCTACCCGGACACTCGTCGCAGCACCTGCGCCTCACGTCCTGGATGAGGTTCGACAACGGGTTCGGGTTGGGTGGAGTGTTCCGCTACCTCGATGGTTACGACGTGACCACCCCGCTCGTCGGCTCGGTTGTCGAAGTGGACAGCGTCGGTCGCGGCGACGCCCAGGAAGTCGCCAACCTGGCTCAGGCCGATCTCTCGGTCGAGTTTCGTCGGCGGATCGAGGTTCGAGGACTGGAAGACGGACTCGACGTCACGTTCCGACTCGATGCGCAGAATCTGCTCGATCGCAAGGGGACGCCAGTGTCACTCAGCCTGCCGGGTGACGAGGGGCGCTTCCTGCTGCGCTCACAGGATCGACGAAGACTCTGGCTGGGGATGTCGGTCAGTTTCTGAGTTCGGGCATCGAGTCGCCGATCGCGAACCGTCTTCAGCGCAGCGCTTCGAGCGTCAGAGGCGCTCGCTCAGTCTGGCGAGCGCGCCGATGAGATCAGGCTCGTCATCGAGTACCGCGGCCAGGGGATCCGACTTCTGGCGCGCCAGGCGCTTGGGAACGCTTGCCAGAGTGTGCTTGGCGATCGAGAGTTTGCCGCCCACCTCGTTCCAGCGCAGCGGCGTCGAGACGGGTGCCTTCTCCAAGGGGCGGAGGCACAAAGGTGCGACGAGCAGGCGGCCGTGGCCGTTCTGCACGAAATCGATGTAGACCTTGCCGTCACGGCGGTCGAGATTGCGAGCGACGGTGGCGATTTCGCGGTGCTCCTGGGACACGATCTGAGCGATCAATCCGCCAAGCGTGCGGGACTGTTCGTAGTCGAGAGCCCTGCCGAGGGGAATCAGGACGTGGAGACCGCTCGAGCCACTGGTCTTGACGTAGGCAGGAAGCTCGATCTCCTTGCAGAGGTGATGGATGGCCTTGGCGACCTCGATGACCATCGAAAAGGGTGCCTCTTTGGGATCGAGGTCGAGGATGCACCAGTCGGGTCGATCGAGAGTCGATAGGCGACTCGACCAGATGTGTATGGGAATCGTGCCGAGGTTGGCCAGGTAGAGCAGTGTGTCGAGGTCGTTGCAGACGAAGTAGTCGATGGCACGACTGCTGCCCTCGCTCCAGATAGTCTCGGTCCGTACCCAGTCGGGTGCAAACTCCGGCGCGTGCTTCTGGAAGAAGGACTTGCCGTGGATTCCGTCAGGAAACCTGGTGAGCACCAGCGGTCGGTCGCGGAGGTAGACCAGCATCTGCGGCGCGACCTGCCGGTAGTACTCGATGAGGTCGCCTTTCGTGTAGCCGTCCTCGGGCCAGAACACCTTGTCGAGATTGGTGAAGCGCTGAGGTTTGCCTGGTGAGAGCCCCTTGGAGTCCGCGAGCGGACTCGTCTCGTTTTTGTCGGTCTTCGCTCGAGCTGGCGCCGCGGGCTCGGATCGCTGGTCTGGCCATCTGCACTCGCTCACGGGCTTGTCGTCGCGCAGTCTGAGGAAGACCGGGTGGCGGAGCATGGCCCCGGGCGTCAGCTCCTTGTAGCGCACTTCGCAGACCAGTCGGGGCTCGACCCAGACGTGGCGGTCTCCACGAGGGAGAGTGCCGCTACAGGGCGGAGTGTCTCGGACGATCTCTTCGAGTTGAATTGAAAGAGAGCGCAGCAAGTCGTCTCCGAACCCAGTACCGACGCGGCCTGCATAGACGAGCTCGAGCTGATCGGGGTCGCTACCAGTGGCCGCCGAGTCGAACGCCGCCAGGTGAAGCGCGCCGAAGCCTTCTCGGTGTCCTTTGGGACGTGTCAGACCGACGATGACAAAATCCGCGGTGCGGTCGATGCGGTACTTGAGCCACTCGTCGCTGCGCCGGCCGACGTAGCGGGACTCGGCACGCTTTGCCACCATGCCTTCGAGACCCATGCGCTCGATCTGCTCGAAAAACTCGCGGCCCATTCCTTCAATGTGCTCGAGATAGCGGACGGCCCCGAGTCGTGGCACGACGCGCTGGAGAATGGACTTGCGTTGCTCGAGTGCCAGCGTCCGGAGGTCGTGACCTTCGAGTGCCACGAGATCGAAGGCGAAGTACGTCGCGGGCGTCCGTTGCCTGGCACCTGCGATGTCGATAGAGCGGCTCAGCAGCGCGCGCTTCTGCAGACCGTTGAAACTGGGTCGCCCCTCGCCGTCGAGCACGACCACTTCTCCGTCGAGGAGGCAGTGGTCGACAGGAAGTGACAACACGGTCTCTTCGATCTCCGGAAACAGGCCCGTTGCGTCGTGACCGTTGCGGTAGCGCAGGAAGACGTGGTCAGTGTCTTTGGCAGCCAGGAGCCTGTAGCCGTCGTACTTGAGCTCGTAGAGCCAGTCGGGTCTGGAAAATGGCTCGTCCGCCGGGGTGGCGAGCATCAGCTCGTGGCTCCTGACGTCGATCGTGCTGGCTGGGAGCTCCAACTCGTCGAGCAGCTCGCGCGTCTCGTCCAGGAGCTCGTCCCGATTTGCTAGCTCTTCTACCGTCAGGCCCGACAGGACCGAAGCCTGGTTGAGCTCGCAGGGCTCTTGCCTGGCGGCGCCGTCGGGCTTCTTCATCAGCATCCACTGACGCCCGTCGTCGTCCTTGGTGCCGCGGCGGTTGGCCGGTGCGTTGAGGCGGAAGAGTGTCCAGACCCCACGAAGCTTGTGACCGTCGAGCTCGAACAGCAGCTTTCCGGATTCGAGTCCAGCTCGGGCGTCCTCGAGATCGGTCCATCGCCCTCGATCCCAGACGATCATCGATCCGGCGCCGTAGTTCCCCTCGGGGATGACCCCTTCGAAGTCGCGGTATTCGAGAGGATGGTCTTCAGTCTGTACGGCCAGCCTCTTTTCTGAAGGATCGAGCGACGGTCCTCGGGGCACTGCCCAGGACTTGAGTACGCCGTCGAGCTCGAGGCGCAGGTCGTAGTGGGTGCGTCTGGCGGCGTGCAGCTGAACCACGAACGCGCCGCCGATGCCAGACGCGACATGACCTTTGCCGAACGGCTCTGGAGTTGCGGTCGGGTCGCGCTTGCGCCGATACTCGTCGAGCGCCGGGTTCTGCCCCGAGTCCGTACCTTCGTGAGACTTGTCGACCATCGGTTTGCTGTGCGCGCGGGCCTAGCCCGAAGGTGTCCGTCCCTTGTCGGGTACAGGAGCCTCTAGAGCCGAGGAGGTCGCGGGAGCTGCCCGATGACCGAGCTCAGACCTTTCC
This sequence comes from Thermoanaerobaculia bacterium, assembly GCA_028285365.1. GTDB lineage: Bacteria > Acidobacteriota > Thermoanaerobaculia > Multivoradales > Multivoraceae > JANQPS01. The sequence continues at coordinate 14,837 of JANQPS010000835.1, forward strand.
TTTCTGTAGGTTACGGCTGGTACACTCGTTGCCATGCCACGCCCCATCAGTACCGGAAACATCTCCTTTGGTCTGGTCTCCATACCAGTCAAGATGTATCCGACGGCCGAGTCGGCGGCCAGCATTCGTTTCAACATGCTGGACGGCGAAGACGGCAGTCGAGTCAAGCAACAGTACATCAACGTCAGCACCGGTGAGCTGGTGCCTCGCGACCGTATGGTCAAGGGGTACGAGTTTGCCAAGGGTCAGTACGTCACGTTCACCAAGGAAGAGCTCAAGGCGGTCATGGAGCGAGCGTCTCCCTCCATCGAGATCACCGAGTTCGTGCCGCTCGACGAAGTGCCGTCCGTCTACTTCGACAAGACCTACTTCCTCGGACCGGAGACTGGAGGCGAGCGCGCCTATCTGCTGCTCAGCGAGGCCATGAACCAGACCGGCCGGGTCGCCATTGCGCGCTACGCGGCGCGTGGCAAGCAGTACCTGGTCATGCTCAGGCCCCACGAAGGCGGAGTCCTGATGCAGCAGCTGTACTACGCGGACGAAGTGCGATCGTTCTCGGAGATTCCACTCGGTGACGAGAAGGAGCTCAAGGAGGGTGAGCTCGAGCTCGCGATGCAGCTCATCGAGCAGATCGCCAACGAGGAGTTCGAACCGTCCAAGTATGAAGACGAGGTGCGCGCGCGTACCCGAGCCATCATCGAGCAGAAGGTCCAGGGCGAAGAGGTCACCGAGATCGAAGAGGAGGCGCCGAAGGCGCAGATCATCGATCTGATGGAGGCACTCAAGGCGAGCCTGTCTGGCGGTGAGGCGGACGAGGAAGCCAAGTCGGAGCGCAAACCGGCGAAGCGCGCCAAGACGACCAAGAAGCGATCCACCCGTAAGAAGGCGGCTTCGAGCTAATCCGGACAAGACGCGGGCTTCACGCTGGGAACCTTTCGA
>JANQPS010000673.1 GCA_028285365.1 Thermoanaerobaculia bacterium
CGTCAGCCAGCCGTCCTCTCCGCGAAGTTTCGCAGGCGCATAGCGTCGCCCGCGAAATGTCACCTGGTCCGCGACGGCCGAAACCCGAGCCTGCTCGAACAAGAGGCGCGGCTTGTCCAGAGACCGCACAGGCACCTGGGCCGGAACGTAGCGTCCCGGCCACGGCAGATCAGGCTCGGGTACGGAGTCGGCTGAGGTAGCGACAGCGTCCGACTGGTGAGCCGAGTTGGCGCCAGCTTCGAGGACGTCAACCTCCAGGACCTCGTCGAGGATCTTGCGCACGGCGCCCCAAACCCACACGTTGGCGTTGGTCGCGACGAATACACCGCCGCGCCGTTCCGGTAGGAGCACGAGCGCAGAGGTGAAGCCATCAGTGGCACCCGAGTGGAGCAGGCGCCGAGTCGGACCCGACGAGTCCTCTGACCAGCCCAATGCCCTGCCGGTCAGCTCCGGATGATGAGAGAACTGCCTGGACAACATGAGCTCGACAGTTTCCGGGTCGAGCACTCGTTTGTCCTGAGGTGCCAGCAGAGCCAGCATGATGCGAAGCATGTCGGCGCCACTTGCCACGAGCATCGACGCTGGCACCGTTCGGATACCCATGACCGGCACCGACTCACCAAAGCGGTAACCCTGCGCGAGGTGTTCCTCTGCCGTCCGTGGATCGTAAGAAGCGCTCTCGAGCTGCAACGGATCGAAGACGAGCTCTGACATCGTCTCCTCGAACGATCGGCCATACACCCGCGAGGCCACGAGTCCCGCCAGAGCCATTCCGTGGTTCGAATAGAGCGAAACCTCACCTGGCTGGTACCGCTGAGTCGGAAGGCTCTCCGCGAGGTAGTCGGCCAGTGGTCCCAACTCGGCGACCGACGGAGCAAACCGCAGCAGAAACCTGTCTTCGAGTCCAGCCGTGTGAGTCAACAGGTGACGCAGGCTCGTTCCGGGCTCGAGCTCCATGTCGAGGTCGCTCAGCCGCGGCCCGATCGGCTCATCGAGGCTGATGTGGCCGAGCTCGTGGAGCTTCATCACGGCCATTGCGGTCACGGGCTTGGAGAGTGACGCCAACCGAAACACCGTCGTCTCGAAGACGACCGGTTCGCGAGACTCGACGTTGGCAAAACCGTACGCAGCCCGGTGAACCACCTCACCCTGGTCGACGACCGCCACCACGGCGCCAGGGGCACGCCACTCCTCCATCATGTGTGAGATCGCCTCGTCGACGACCGCCTTCTGAGCTGAGGACGCCGGGACGAGCGCAACGGCACTCGCTGCCATCGAGCAAATCAGCCAGCTGGTAAACCAACCGGCGCAGCGGGAACCGGACGTGTGCCGACCAAGCGCTCTCACCATGAACTGTCTCACCATTACCCGACTAGACGGAGCCAACGCTCAAAGGGTTGACAGCGCGTCTGGTCAGTGAGGCGAACGACCTATCGCAGTGTCCGTCGGGCCTCCGCGCCGATGTGGCGGCCTGATGCAGGGGCCATGAGAAGCGGCACCGATTTGGGCCCTGCCCGCTTCAACGGACCGTCTTGTGGATCGAGCACCGAGAATCAGTCCACGGAACCTGAAAATCGGTATTCCGAACCCCGAAAACCCTGTTATCGTCCCACCTTCAATCTCGCGCAAATCCGGCCGCAACGGGCGTATCACCCGAGAGTGGTGTGTCTGCGCGGTGTCTGCCAACGCAACCGAAAGGGGACGACGAGTGCGTTCGAGGAATCAAGCACTACTTCTGCTGTTGTTTCTACTGCCGATGTCAACAATCTGGGCCGCTCCCGGAGCCACGGCGGACAGCTTCGCCGAATGGGTCGACATCAACGGGGCTCCCGCTCCCGAAGCGATCAAGGGAAGGGCGACCAACACCGGTATCATCGGCGGTCCCAGTGGGACGATCACGACCTACTCGGATCGGACCGCGTTCGAAGCCATGTATCCGGGTCTTGCCAGCGAGACGTTCGACGCCGCTCTTCCGGGACCCGGTAGCGTCACTGGTTGCCCTGCTCCTTTCTCGTCGACAACCGACAACGCGTGTTTTGCTCCTGGGGCACTCATTCCAGGATTCCGGGTCGAGGACGACCCGCTCAACGACGCGGGCGGAGGTTCGACTTCGGGGCTGGTCGTCGTTGGAACAGGCTTCAGTGGCAACTCGTCGCCCACCGTGGCCGCCAACACCTTCGTCGACAGCTTCAACGTCTTCTTCGACGACCCGAACGTCACGGCTGTCGGCCTGGATGTCGTGACCTACACGACTGAAAACACAGTTGACGTCCAGGTGTTCGACACCAGCGACGTCCTCCTCGGCAGCACCACAGTGGCCGCCACTTTCGACGGGACCTTCCTGGGTATCTTCGCTACCGCACCCATCGGACGAATCAACATCTTCGACTCGAACGGCGGAGCGGAAGGCCTCGACGAACTGAGCTTCGGAGCCAGCGCCCCGACCCTCATCCTGACGGACGGTGACGCTCTGCTCGATCAGCTGGGCTTCGTGGATGGCTGCGCCAACAATGCCACGAACGAGAACGGCATCATCGAACCGGGTGAGACGATCACGTTCAACGTCGATCTCTCAGCCGCAGGAGGCGACTTCACGAACGTCTCCGCCACCCTGACTGCAGGTCCGGACGTCCTGGTGGTATCCGGCCAGTCCAGCTTCCCCGACATTGCAGAAGGGACGTCAGCCACGTCGTCCACGCCTTTTGTCGTCTACATGACCGAAGGCATGGGTTGTGGTAGCCAGCTCTCACTCGACATGTCCATTACGTCGACCGAGGACGTCTTCGTCTCGTCGATGACGGGCGAGATCGGTCAACCGTTGGAGGCCGTGCCTGCCGACTTTGATCTGCCCGACAACACCCCGGCTGGCGTCTCGAGCACGCTCAACGTCCCGAGCGATGTCACGCTGACTGACGTCAACGTCGCGGTCATGGCCACGCACAGCTGGGTCGGCGATCTCGTGATCACTCTTCAGAGCCCAATGGGTACGACCTTGACCCTGCTGGATCGACCTGGTGTTCCGGCCTCCACATTCGGCTGCGGGGATGACAACATGGACGTCGTCTTCGACGATGGTGCAGGCGTCGATCCCGAGTCGACCTGCGACGGCAACAACCCCTGGGTCACAGGACCCCTGGATCCAGTCGAGGCGCTCTCGGCCTTCAACGGCCAGTCCACCCAGGGTGATTGGATTCTCACCGTCTCCGACAACGCAGCGGGAGACACTGGCACGATTGACGGCTGGGAGTTGATCACCACGCCTGGGATCACCGGAGTGTGTACGATCTGCACCGCCGGGCCGCCAAGCGCGCCGACCCTGGAGATCCCGACTCTCGACAGCATCGGCCTGTTGCTGATGGTGCTCGGCTTGGTCAGTGCTGCGACCTTCGTCATGCGTCGCCAGCAGTAGCCAGCAGGACATCGCGACCTCACCTCCGTGGTGAGACTCAAGAGGGCGGCCGATTCGCCAGCGAATCGGCCCTTTCTTTTGGCGCCTCAACCGAGGCGGTCTACATCAGCCGTGCCCGGCTTCGAGACGAGAGCCCGTTAGTCCCCCAGGAGAGGCAGCCGACCCGACTGAATCGCGCCGAGGACCCCTCGCAGGCTCGAGAGCCGAGCCGCGTTGTCAGGTTGGTCCTCGGTGAGCCTCAGCGCCTCGAGCAGGCGTTCCTCGGCTGCCTCGAAGTTGCCGCTGGCTGCGTGAGCACGAGCCAGGACCTCCAGGGACTCCACGGTCGAAGCTTCCTGCACTAGAGTGGTCGCCAGAGTCAGCGCTCGCCGAGGGGCCCGCAACGCCGGGTCCGGAGAGCTTGCCGCGAGTCGAGCCGACATGACGCGCAGCGCTCGATCATGGGGATCGAGGCCCAGCCCTTCTGCCAGGATCTCCGACGCCTCCCCCCAGAACCGCTGCTCTAGCGCACAGTGCGCCAGCCCGCGGTGAGAGGCCGTACCCGCTGTGCCAAGTCCTTCCAACCGTCTGAACAGTTGGCTCGCCTGCTCGCAGTCACCCTGACGGGCCAGAGTGTTGCCGAGATTCACGAGCGCGCCCGGCAGGTTCGGATCGAGCGATAGAGCGGCGCGGTACGACTGGATGGCCGCCTCACCGTCGCCTCGTGCAGCCAGCACGATTCCAAGATTCAGGTGGCCCAGCGCGGACGGGCTCAGTTCGAGCGAGCGCCGGAACGCGGTCTCGGCCTCTCCCACCTGCCCCAGCCCCTGGGCGACGGCCCCAAGGTTGAGGTAGGCGGGCGCATTCTCGGGCTCGACCCTCACCGCCTGGCGCAAGAGTCTGTGAGCGCTCGACAATTCTCCTCGCGCTCGGTGCTCGAGCGCGCGCTCGATGAGTGCCGAAGCGCTCTGCGCGCGATCACGAACCTCGCTCAGGAACGGGTCCAGGAGGGCAACGGCACGCTCACCTCGCATCGTCAGCGCATTCTCCGCCGCAGTCTGCTCGCCGACGGCGCGCAGCGAGGAGGCAAGCGGCGTGTAGACCCGACTCGCCTCGGGTTGCTCGACGAGGGTGCGGCGATACCAGGCTATGGCGTCTTCATGGCGTCCTCTCTGGGCGAAGATCTGGCCGTAGAGAAACATGGCGGGAGCTGACTTCGCGTCCAGCTCGAGTGCACTGCGAACGTGATCTTCGGCCTCTTGATCAGCTCCCTGCTCCAACAGGAGACGAGCACTCCAGACATGGGCCGGAACAGCCGGCTCGATCTGCAGGGCCAGTGCGGTTTCGAGGCCTTCAATCGCCCGCTCGACGTCGCCCTGCGTTCGCCTGACATGAGCCAGGAGATAGGGCCATCGACCGTCGGACTTCGTCAGCCTGGCCGCATTGCCGTAAGCAAGCGCTGCTGGCTCCAGCTGACCATGAGCATGGTAGAGGCGGCCCAGCATGCCCCACTGCTCGGCGTCCTCACGTCCTTCTTTGGTCTCGACCCGGGCCTCTTGCGCCCGAATGATCGTGAGGCTGGTGGGTGCGATCTCCTCCAGATCCAGGCGCGGAATCTCATCCAACTCGACCCCGCACGACGCCAAGACGACGATCGCCAGAGACACCATCAGCAGACCCCATTTCCCGGTCAACCGGTGGTGTACCTCGGGGCCTGCAGCTGACCGCTTCGAAACCGACCTTCTCGTGACCAGCTCTCTTGCTGGTGGCTTCTTCTTCACTGGATCCTCACTCACTGCGTCAATCACTAGGCTCACTCACTGGGCTCTCTCCTCACCGCTTCCCGTCTCGCTCGCCGACGAGGCCGGCTCCTGGCTTCCCTGCCCTCGCACTAGCGTGTGGTATCGGTCAGGGGTCAGATCGAGCCAGTGCTCGACATCACCCCCGACCCAGGTCACCGTCACGCCGAGGCCTCGCTCGGGCGAACCGACTCCGAACACCAGCCTCGCGTCGTGCGCCGAAGCGTAGCTGCCATCGGTTCGCGACCGCCGGGTCCACGTCACGCCCCGGCCGTCTGTCAGCTCGACCACCGCCCCCAGCGCATCTCGCCCGTGATCGATGAGGTGCATACCAAGCCATGCTGAGCCTGATGCTTGGAACGAGGCTGAATCCGTGGCCTGAGCCAGCCACAGCCGCGGTCGGCCGCGAACGTCGCTGATGAGAACGTCGACGTCACCATCGTTGTCGACGTCTCCAAAGGCCGCTCCGCGGCTGACCTCCTCACGAGCGTGCACCCGCGAGCGATTCGGTCGCCTCTCCGCGAACGTGGCGTCACCCAGATTCTCGAAGAGCTGATCACGCTCTCGCAGAGGCAGAGGACCCGGCTGTTCCCTCTTCTCCATGACTGCGCCGTTGACGACGACCAGGTCGAGATCACCGTCGAGATCCCAGTCGAGAAGCCCGGTGCCAAAACCAGTGAACGGGATGCTCGGCGCAGCAAGCCCGGCGCGCGAGGTGACATCGAAGAAGTACCCCGCGTCGTTCCTGTAGAGCGTGTTGCTCTCACCAACCAGATGGGTGAGCAACACGTCTTCGTCTCCGTCGAGATCGTAGTCACCGACGGCGATCCCCATCGAACCTTCACTTCCTCCACTGCCATTGACAGCCACGCCACGAATGAGGCCCTCTTCCACGAACGTGCCGTCACCCTGATTGCGCCAGAGGAAGTTCTCGGCGTCGTCGTTGGCCACGAACAGATCCAGCCACCCGTCGCGATCGACGTCGAGCGCCAAGGCTCCCAAAGCTGGGCCGGTCTTCCTCCCAAGGCCCGCTGCAACGGTCACGTCTTCGAACGTACCGTCACCTCGATTCCTGTAGAGGCGATCGGACACCGCTTCGTAGGCGCTCGGACCGCAGTAGTCGGGTAGACCACCATCGTCGTAACACAGCTGATGAGTGGCTCCGTCGAAACGCACGTAGTTCCCGACAAAAAGGTCCAACCAGCCATCCTGGTCGAAGTCGAAGAAGCTCGACGCGACCGTCCACCTCGACTCCTCGACTCCGGCCTCAGCCGTGATGT
>JANQPS010000693.1 GCA_028285365.1 Thermoanaerobaculia bacterium
AACCAGCGCAAGGCTGGTTCTGACGGCTTGTCGAGGGGACGCCACCGCGGCGCCGCTCGAGTCGTCACCGGACGAAGCCACGAGCTCCAGCGTGGCGACTTTCGAGCGAGTCGACACCGAAGTCGCGAGACGCGGTGACGTCGACGCACTGATCACCGTCTCCGGATCGATCACGTCGCCTCGAACGACTGATGTCGGAGCCGAGGTCAGCGGCCGCATCATCGACGTCGCAGTGGACGTGGGTGACTCGCTCAGCACGGGCGACGTCGTCTTCCGCCTCGACCCGGAGCCGTTCGAGATCGACGTCCTGGAGGCCAAGGCCGGGCTCGAGCTGGCCGCCGCCGAAGCTGCGCAGGCGAATCAGGAAGTGCAGCGCCTCGAGCGCCTCGTCGCTCAGGCCGTGACACCAGAACAGCAGCTCGATCAACAAAAAACCGTGGCACGAGTCGCAAGCGCCCGAGTCGCCCAGGCCGAAGCGGCAGTTCGCCGCGCCGAAAGCGACCTCGAGCGCACCGTCGTGCGAGCCCCTTACGACGGCAACGTCGTCGCGCGTCACCTGCACGAAGGTGCCTGGGTAGGCCCGGGCCCTGGTGCCGTCGTGGTCAGCGTTCAGCAACGCGGCGACTTCGAAGCGCACGTCAACGTCCCCGAGTCTTCGCCGGTTCCGGTGGCCGTCGGAGACTCGGTCGAGCTCCTGATCGACGGGCTGAGCGGACGGCTGGCCTCGCAGGTCATGGCGGTCAACGCGCGCATCGACGCGGAGAGCCGCACCTACTCGGTTCGAATCCCGATCCCGACGAGGGCCACCTCGACGCTCTCGATGGAGACGTCCTCAATCGAGAAGGCGGGCCAGGCTGCTCAATCGACCGCACCCGCACACGTCGTCAAATCCGGGGCATTCGTGCGCGCCGAGATTCGCCCGGCGCCACGAGCGGGGGTGCTGATCGTCGACCGTGCCGCACTTCTTCTCCGCGACGGCCGCACGTACGTCTTCAGGCTGCCTGCCGACTCCGACCGGGTCGAGCAGATACCGGTCAGGGTCGGGGCACGTGGCACTCAAACCGTCGAGATCCTCGACGGGCTGACCGAGGGAGACGCCGTCGTCGTCGGTAGCGTCATCGAGCGTCTGGCAGACGGCAGTCAGGTCACGGTGGAGGGCTCGGCATGAATCTCCCGCAGATCTCCATCCGCCAGCCGGTCTTTGCACTGATGCTCATCCTGGGGCTCGTGGTCCTGGGACTCGTCTCGCTGCAGCGCCTCGACGTCGACCTCAATCCGGATGTCGCCTTTCCTTTCGTGACGGTGACGACACTCCTGCCAGGAGCCTCTCCGGAGACGATCGAGACCGAGGTCACCGATCTCCTCGAGGAGCAGATCAACACCCTCGAGGGCATCCGCAACCTGACGTCCACCTCTTCAGAAGGCATCTCGCAGGTCTTCGTCGAGTTCGAGCTCGGCTACGACATCGACGTCAAAGCCCAGCAGGTGCGCGAGAAGATCGCGCCGGTCCGGGGAGAGCTGCCGCTCGACGTCGAAGAGCCGATCGTCACTCAGCTCGATCCTGATGCGAATCCGATCCTGTCGGTCATGGTGGGCGGACCTCTGTCGATACGCGAACTCTCCGAGTTCGCCGACAACAATCTCAAAGACCAGCTCGAGCGCCTTCCAGGGGTCGGCAACATCGAAGTCGTCGGCTCCCGCAAACGTGAGGTTCGGATCTGGCTGGACCCGGTGAGACTCGCCGGCTACGGGCTCGCCATCGACGACGTGCGCGCCACGCTGCTCCAGGAGAACGCCGAAATGGCTGGCGGCCGCATCGAAGGTCGCGAGCGCGAATGGACCGTGACGACGTCGGGAAGGGTCCAGCGGGTCGAAGGCTTCGGCGCCCTGATTGCCGCAGAGCGCGGCGGACGCCTGATCTATCTACGCGACGTAGCCACCGTCGAAGACGGCCTGGCTGAAGAGCGCAGCATCGCTCGCTTCAACTCGCAGCGCGGCGTTTCACTCGAGATCAGACGGCGCAGCGGCGCCAACACGGTCGCCGTCGCACAGGCGGTACGCGAAGAGGTCGAGCGCATTGCTGGATCCCTGCCCAGAGGGATGGAGATCCACATCGCTCGTGACACGGCGGTGTTCATCGAGGACTCGATCAGCTCGGTCTTTCAGGACATGGCCATGGGTGGCGTCCTGGTCGTGTTGGTCGTGCTGTTTTTCCTGCGCAATCGACGCTCGACCTTCATCTCGGCGCTCGCCATCCCGTCGTGCGTCTTTGCGTCGTTCACGTTCTTCTACGTGGCGGGCTTCACGCTCAACGTGATGACCCTGATGGCGTTGTCACTCTCGATCGGCGTCGTCATCGATGACGCCATCGTCGTGCTCGAAGTGATCTTTCGGCGCATCGAGAAGGGACAAGATCGCATGACCGCAGCCGACGAGGGCTCTCGTCAGGTCGTCATGGCGGTGATCTCGACGACGCTCGCGCTGTGCGCTGTCTTCGTCCCGATCGCCTTCATGGGTGGCGCCGTCGGGCAGTGGTTCTACGAGTTCGGCATCGTGATGGCGATCGCGGTCTGCGTCTCGAGTCTGTTTGCGCTGACTCTCACGCCCATGCTCGCCAGCCGCATGCTCAGGGCGACTCAGAGCCCGGGCCCGATCCTCGGTGCCATCAGCCGGGGTCTCGATCGACTGGACGGTTTCTACGGCCGGGCGCTCGAGGCCGTCCTCAGACATCGGGCTCTCACCGTAGCGGGTGCGTTCGTCGCAATCCTCGGTGGCTGCGGGGTGGCGTCGACACTGTCCGTAGACTTCTACGTCCCCGAGGATCGTGGTGAGTTCTCGGTGAAGCTCAAGATGCCGGTGGGCACTCCCCTGCCTGTCACCGCTCAGGTGAGTGAGCGCATCGAGGGCCTGCTCACCGAGCACCCTGAGGTCCAGAACCTGTTCGCGACGATCGGCGGCGGGAGTCGCGGGGAGCCCAATCGCGCGTCCATCTACGTTCAGATCAGCAGCAAACGCGAACGGGACGAAACCCAGAGCGAAATCATCAGCGGCGTCCGCCAACAGCTCGTCTCAGAGATCACGGAGGCCGAGGAGATCTCGGTCAACCCCATCGACTGGGTGACCGGTGACGGCGACAATGCCTTTGGAGCCAAGGCGCTGACCTACGGGCTGCAGGGTCCTGACCTCGATCGCCTGCTCGAGTACGCAGATGAGCTCGTCGAGCTGATGGAAGCCGATTCGGACTTCGTCGACGTCTCGACCTCGCACGAGACCGGTAAACCCGAGATCGAGATCGGCGTAGACCGTGAAGTTGCCGCCGATCTCGGAGTACCCGCGACCGCTATCGGGCGGACTATCCGAACGTTGCTCGCAGGTGAAGATCTGGGATCTTTCGAGGAGGGCGGCGAACGCTACGACGTCAGGGTGCAGGTGCTCCCCGAGTTTCGCGACACACCGCAGGAGCTGGACCTGATCAAGGTTCGCGCGGTCAGCGGCGAGCTCGTGCCACTCACCAATGTCGCTCGCATCCGCATCGGCGAGGGAGCCGTCCAGATCGAGCGCAAGGATCGCTCGCGGCAGATCACGTTGGGTGCCAACCAGGCAGATGGCGTTTCCATCGGTCTCTTGAGCTCCAAGCTCGAACAGTTGGGAGAAGACATCGGAATCGAGCCGCCGGCGGCACTCGTCGCGAGTGGTACGACCGAGGCCATGGAAGAGACGGGCGCCTCGCTGATCTTCGCTTTCCTCCTCGCTCTCGCAGCGATCTACATGGTGCTCGCCTCGCTGTTCAACTCGCTCATCCATCCGTTCACCATCATGATGGCGGCACCCCTGTCGTTCGTCGGTGCTTTCCTGGCACTCAAGATCACCAACGCACCGGTCGACATGATGAGCGGCATCGGGCTGCTCGTGCTCATGGGCCTCGTGATGAAAAACGGCATCCTGCTCGTCGACTACATCAACCAGCTTCGCCATAAGGGTCTTGGTCGCGACGAGGCCATTCTCACCGCCGGGCCTGCTCGTCTTCGGCCGGTACTGATGACCGCGTTTTCGCTCATTCTCGGTCTCGTACCGGTCGCGGTGTCGAATTCAGCCGGCTCCGAGTTCCGCTCTTCGATCGCCATTCTCACGATCGGCGGGATGGCTACGTCGACGCTGCTCACTCTCCTCGTCGTGCCCGTCGTCTACAGCCTGGTCGACGCGCTGGTCCAGGGTGCCTCCACGCGCTTGCGGCGCCTCACCGGCCGCCTTGGTCTCGACGACCCCCTGCCGTCGGGCGATCCGGAGATTCCGCGTCCGTCACCCGGCCCGACTGCCTGAGCCCCAACGCCTGCATCGGCGGTAGCGATTCGGAAGCCTTCCCTGGGATTTCCACGGGCTTCCTAGGCGTTCTGGGAGACCTGAGCTAGCCGCCTCTCGTCGGCTTGCATCAGTCCGGACTCGAGTCGGGCGTCAGTCGGGCAGCAGTCTCGGAATGAACTTGGTCAGTCCTTTGACCGGTCCCACCTCACCAGCGTAGATGTTGCCAGCGGCGTCAACCGTCACCCCCTCCCCCATGGCCCCGACTCCACCCATCCCCGAAGGGCGCTCGGAGACGTGCTCGGGGATGAAGTACCAGACCTCACCGGTCTTGGCACTGCCGATGCGCAGGCCTTTTCGCCAGCCACCCGGGTTGTAGTTCGGGTCCGACTCGGAGTCGATCGCGTAGAGCACGTCGTTCTGATCGATGAAGATGCCGCTGTTGCGGGAGAACTGGTACCACGTATCGAGGTGTTTGCCTTCCTGGTCGAAGATCTGGATGCGGCGGTTGCCGCGATCGGCAACGAACAAACGACCCTGAGAGTCCATGGCCAAAGAGTGGGGAGAGCGGAACTCGCCGTCACCGTAGCCCCACTTACCCCAGCTCTTGATCAATTCACCGTCTGCTGTCCACTTGGTGATCCGGCTCTTGGCTCGCGGCCCAGGCTCGTCGATGAACTGAGCGCTGTGAGTCTCGGCAATGAAGACGCTGCCATCGGGTGCGACCAGCACGTCGTTGGGCTCGGTCAGGTGAGTCGGTGGGTCACCAGCTTCGCCCGGTGTACCGATCACCATCAGGACCTCACCCTCGGGGCTGAACTTGATCACCTGATGGCCACCGACGGGAGCGTCAGGGTGTTCCTCGAGCTCGGTGACTCGCGGCGAGCGCGCGTCCGCAATCCAGACGTTTCCGTCTTTGTCGACATCGATGCCATGCGGCCACGTGATCAATCCGCGACCAAAACCCTGGACCACCTTGCCCGATGGATCGAGCTTGACGATCGGGTGGACGTCGGAGCCCACGCACGAATTGGTGCCACAACGGTCACCTGCCCAGATGTGCTTGCCGTCGATGTCGACGTTGACGGCGCTGACCGAGCCCCAGATTCGACCGTCGGGCAACGTGCCCCAGTCACGCACGGTCTCATAGGGATTCGGGAGGTGATTGATCGGCTCGACCTCCGCATGCTCGGCTGGTCCCGTCGCTCCGCGCTGAGCGAAACCCTCGCTGGGAAGTAGCAGTCCGGCAAGGGCCACGAGGCCGACTGCGACGTAATGCGGCTTGATCAATCCAGCGTTGCCAGAGGTCATCCGGACGTCCTCCTCGCGCGTCATCTCGGCCAGGAACAGGCAAGAGTCGGCGACTCGTTCAGATTGTCGATCAGACTGATGACCTCAAGATGCCCTTTGGGCGCGCACCTGTCAAGCGGAGTGTCGGAGACGGAGATCACTGGACGGAGACGGTCGGGGTCACGAATCAGAGTCCCGAGAGCTCGAGATTGCTACCCGCAGACCGAGAAATCTCCTCCATGACGGCCGGGCACGAGAGTGCGCCGGGTCATGGTCAGGGCTCCGGTAACCGCAGATGAGCCGGTATGGACTCCACCCACGGGGCCTGGACGACCGGCTGATTGACCCAGCCCCTCAAACCTCGATAGTTGAAGAACTGACCGACAAAAACCTGAGCCACGAGCCCGAACCAGATCGCGGCCCAGATCGCAATGGCGAGGGTCCCCGCGGGGATCGCCACGAGTCGTCGCCACCATCTTCGGGAGCCCGTGCTCTGGCCATGCCGGATCCCAACCGTCTCCAGGTGCCCCAGAGCACCGAGCACTTCGCGCTCGACGTCACTCAGCTGATCGAGCGTCACGCTCCCCGTCTTCACCCCCCGCAGCAGCGCTCCGGAATAGCAGCGAGCCGCCACCGCATGAGCGAGCACGTAGAGCGGAAACGTCAGGAAACCCAGGAGCAGGTAGTACCCGTTCAAGCGTTCGATCACTTCGGCACGCGACAGGTCGAGCCACTCTGGGTTCGACCCGAAGGAGAAAGGCAACGCCAGCCCGATCGCCACCGGCAGCGAGGCCAGCACGAACACCGAGGCGACCAGTCCGAAACGCAACGGACCCGAGTAGACGAGCCGGGCAATCAAGCGAACATCGAAACCCCTTGCCAGTTCTCCGCTGACCGCGAGCCTCGCCTGTGCATACGGAAGCAGCATCATCGCTACGATGAACGCAAGAACCCCGAGCAGTCCCGTGAGCGGTCCGACCGAAGCCTGCTCGTATCCCTTGTTGAACGAGTTGTTCCAGCCGCCCCACCAGGCCGCCGCCCACAACACCCCTGACGGCAAGGTCAGCACCGCCGTCGCGACGAGCGCCTTGGTTCCGAGAACGACGTTGGTTCCGAGAGAGCCCAACATCTTCAAGACCAGCCGGCGAACCAAAGCGTCACCGCGACCCTGATCTCTGCTGGCCCCACCAACGATCCAGCGAGGCCAGGCAGCCGTCTGAGAGAGGACTTCGTCTTCGGTCAGGAGCGCTACATCGGCACCCGCAGCTCGAGTCCATCGACGAACCGAGATCCGGGCCATCAGCCGCCACGTCCAACCAGCGACGATCACGCTTCCAAAGAGACTCTGGGTGAAGAGCGTCCCCAGGAGCTGCGCCAGGCCTGCGCGCCAAGAGAGCCTGACGATCGCCGAGATCCGGTTCGAAGGCGTGGGAGCGTCAGTCACCACTGCGGTGGCAGGCGCCGTAGCCGGGGTGCGCAGCACTACCTCAGCGCCGACTCGAGCACCGGCGCCTCCATCCATTCGTTCTCGAGACCCATGAGTGCGGCGATCGTGGCGCTGACACTCGTCTGATCGACTGGACTTTCGATCCGCTGACCGCTCTCGATCCCGGGTCCACTCAGATGACAGAAGATCTCGTGCGACGAGCGACTCCTGAAGTGGTGCTGATAGGGAACTCGCATTGCCGGGTTGCTGTCACGACCACAGTCGGGAACCACACACAGGACCGTGTTGTCGCGGTAACCCTCGACGGTCTCGAGTGCACCGACGAGCCGCTCGAGACCGGCGTCGATAGTCGCGATACCACGCGTGTAGTGAGTGGGAATGCCCCAGTGCACGTAGTCAGGGTCGTTGTAGTTGATCATCATGAGCTTCGGCCGCAGCTCCTCGAGGGCTCGCACGGCTAGCTCGGTCAGCAGCGCGTCGCCTCTCGGGTTGACCAGACCGCTGTCACCGTAAGACGCCCGCCAGCGCTCCCAGAAGCGCTCGATCTCGACACTCTGACCGCGCGCCTGCGGGTCGACTCTGTGATCGATCGCCTCGAGCTCTTCGAGCTGACTCGTCAACGCCTGCCGCCGAGGGTCGGAAGTCGACATCTCCGCCAGTCGAGCCCGCATGACGTAGGTCTTGTACCGATAGAGACTCAGCACGCTCGACCGGAAGTCCACACCAAAAAGATGGTGGTTGCTGAAAGAGTAGAACTCCTCGTCCGTGCGATCTTCGCCGTTGATGATCAGCGCCTCGTGCTCGGCAACCTCGTACTGCTGACGAAGCAGCTCGAACAGGGTCGGCACCTTGGCTTCGAAGCGTTGGCCGAGGACGTGGCCGCGCACGTCCTTGTAGCGGTCGTAGCGTCCGGTCAGGATGTAGAGCGTGCCCTGGCCGTGGCTCGTCTCGACGTCGTCGAGCTGAGCGATCTGGGTATCGGGAAAGAGCGTCCCTCTCGGCACCAGTCGCTCGAGGAAGTAGGGGCAGTGGCTGTGCTCGCGGACGAGGGTCTCGCGTCTCCTGACGCCTCCGCCAAAACGCACGATGACGACGTTGGGCCCCGAATAAGCCCGCCGCGCGGTCGTCCGGGCGCCTACCAGCGCGGGTTTCGCGCCGAGCGAGCCCGCACCCAGGGCCACCGCACCCAGTCCGAGAAGCGATCGTTCGACGAACGCACGGCGATCGAGAGTCTGGTACTCACTCCCAGGACCTCGTCTCGCTCGTCTAGAGCGCTCGAGCGCCGTTGTGTCGCACTTCATCAGCACCTCCATCAAAGAAAAGGAGCCGTCGTGACGTATATGTCACAACGACTCCGATCCGTTGACACGAGGTGCGGCCTCGGCCGGTCGTGCTGGGAGCGCGCTGCCGGCAGGTCGCTTCGACTACTGGTCGTCGTTCAGATCCAGACTCTGGCGTGACGTACGGAACAGAGGATCGTCGGCGCCCACCATGTCGGACCATAGGAACCCGTCCGACCACAGGAATCCGTCGGACCACAGGAAGGCATCCGACCAGAGAAAGCCGTCCGACCACAGGAAACCGTCCGACCACAAGAAGCCATCAGACGTCGGAGCTCGGTCGGACCAGAGGAAACCGTCACCGTAGATCGACTCGACGGTAAATGCCGGTCCCCACAGGTTCGAGGTGTCTTCGACGAGGAGCTCACCGCTCTCGGAGATCCGCAGCAGCGGAGACAACGCACTGGACACCGTCACGTTACTGTCGATGGCGGACATGATGTCCAGGACTCCGGCTCCCACCTTGGTGGCCGAGCCTGCAATCGGACGCGCAGTCTTCATGAGCCTGGCCTTGATCGTGTCTGGCGTGAGCGACCGATCGTCCTCGAGCATCAGCGCCACCGTGGCCGAAACGATCCCCGCGGCCATGCTGGTCCCGGACAGCTCCAGATAGTCGCAGTCCTCGTCCATCTCGTGACACCGGCTCGAGAGCCTTTCGGCCAGATAGCTGTCTTCCTCGGCGGCGCCCATCACTCGGTTGCCCGGAGCGAGCAGGTCGGGCTTGAGAACCTGGTCGTAGAGAGTCGGACCCTGCGACGAGTAGGTCGACGGATAGTCGTCAGACCAGTTGTGTGCAGTACCTCGATCGGTGACCGAGCCGACCGTAATGACCTTGCGAGAGTTGCCGGGACTCGTGACCGTGAAATTCCCTGAGCGCCCGTAGTTGCCTGCCGAGCACACCACCACGATTCCCGCATCCCAGAGTCGCTCGACGGCCTGAACCAGTGGATCGTCTTCCGCTCGCTCCTCGACCGCCTTCCCGAGCGACAGGTTCACGACCTCGATGCCGTCGTAGCGGTGTGAATTGGCGAGAATCCAGTCGAGCGCTCGGATCACATCGGAGGTCTTGCCCGAGCCGTCCACTCGAAGGGCCTTGACCGAGAGAAGCCAGGCCTCGGGCGCGAAACCGCCGTACGAGGGATGCCAGGACGATCCACCGATCGTGCCCGCGATGTGGGTGCCGTGGCCGTTGTCGTCATCGGCATCGACACCTTCCCTGACGGGCCACCTCGTCGCATCGACGGAGGCCCAGTGACGCGGTATGTCGTCGTGCTCCTCGATACCACTGTCGACGATCGCGATATCTACTCCATCCCCAGTATGCCGGAAGTCGAAGAGGGACCGGGGATGTCGTGCCGTCACCTTGGCGGCGTAGCTGTAGCTGCGAATGACGCTGTCCCGAGAAACGAACCGGACACCCCGATGCTGAGCAAGCTGCTTGAGTGCCCGAGCAGGGACCGACATGACAGCCATGTGCATCGAGTCGAACGGCTCGAAGTGTTTGGCCTGGAATGACGTCGCAGCAACTGTCGAGCTGAACCGACCGGAGTCGCTGGAGAACTGGACGATGACGTCGACCGAGTCCTTCAGGGAGGTCAACGATCCTCCTTGCAGAGACGGGGACAGTTTCGTCTCGGCTGGCGGCAGAGTCTCGAAGTCCTTCTTCTGGCCGGTGGCCGGCGCGCTCGTGAGCAAGACCCCCACCAACACGACGGACACCACGGCTGTCCACTTCATGGACCCTCTGACCGCGCGTCTTTCTGAACGACTTCGAGCATTTGCGAGCAACATCAGAAAATCTCCGCAAGTTTGCAGACAACAAGAAGCGAGTAGAAAACGAAAGGAGGTCGAAGGCTCGGGTCACCTCCGGCAAATCGGCCAGACGTTGCCGTCCGTCGCCATTCCTCAGGAGCAATCGATGTGCCGCCACAAACTTCGGCCAGAAGAGCTACCGCGCAGGAAAAACGGGGGTTCCCGACGAACGAGCTCGCCACTTTTTTCAAGCTGAGCCGAAAATTCGGCGCTATCGGTCAGAAACGGCTACCCAGCCCTTGGCGAGGACGTGACTCGAACCGGTGCAGCCGGGAGAGCCTCTCCGCTCAGCCTGTCGACTGAGAGCCGAACCGCAGCGGTCTAGCGGTTCTCGGCCCCTCGAGCTTCACGCTCCAGGAGGCGTGCTCCCCGCAGGATGTTGCCGACCGAGTAGTTGCCTTCATGACAGGCGTACTCGTAGAGCTTGTCGTCCGTGGCTGGCCACGTGAACTCACCAGAGTAGGGTGCCTCCCAGTCGCCGCTCTCGACCGTGAAGCGATAGATCAAGCCGTCGGATGTCAGGTCGAAGCGTTCGAGCACACGCTGGTCCGACGGTGGCGACGGCTCGCCGAAGAGGGTCGTCGTCACCCAGTCTTCTTCGAGGAAGTTCGTGGTCTCGACGACCAGGGTGTCTCCCTCCCACCAGCCAATCGAGTCCCCTGCGCGCGACCGAATCTCTGCTGGTGGATGCTCGCCGTCAATGCGAATCACGCGGGTGTAGTGCATCCACTCGATCTGGATCATGACGTGATCGTCGGTCTGAACGATCGTCTTGACGTTGTTGTAGAGCTTCGGCAGAACCGGGATCGTGGCCTCGAGCGTGAACATGCAACGGTCGGCAATCGACAGCGACTCAGGACCGTCGTAGGGACCAACCTCTCGATCCAACCACCACGCGGTGCCGGTGTTCTGCTTCGAGAAGGGATAGAGCGGCTCGCGCCGCTCCTTGCCGCGCTCGGTGAGAGGTGGGAAGCGGCCGTTCGGAGGATCCACCAGAATCGACGACCGGTAGCGTCCGTCCACGGCCATGGCTGCCGTTCCGTAGTCGAGATAGAAGGCGTTGTAGCCGCCCACGTTGCCACCGGCGGGAGGCGCGTCCCGATCGGGATCACTCGCTGCCGAAGCGCGGGCCGTCCGAGCAGCCACCATGTTTGCCATCTGGGCGGCTTCCTCGTCGGTCAGGTGCAGTCGCTCGCCGTGCTCCACCCGTCGCTGAATCGGAGTGAGGGTCGAGATGTCGTAGTTGCCCGAGAGGTCAGGACGCCCGGACGGCGTTCGCGGTATCTCCGACGCGAGCGCCCAACCGGAGCTAACGAACGACGAGAGCAGTGCGCCGAGCACGACACCAGCGATTCGTGACAGAGCAGGCCACCGTCTTCGCATGGGTAACTCCTCGCGGCCGGGTCGCGACCGCCTCGAGGAGCGGTCCGGACAGTTCGGGGGTAGGTGCGGCAAGCCTATCGCTATAGAGAGACGCTACAGGGAACGGAGCCGAGCTGTAGGGCGAGCGTTCGCGCGAGACCGGACCACAGAGATTCTTCGGCCGGGCCCCGAGTCTGCCGAGGGGCCTGCCCCGAGTCCGCCGAGGGGGCGGTGGCGACGACGGGACTGTGGTGGCAGTCCGACAGGCCTCGGTCGAGGTACCCATCGAGGGACTCAGGGCAGGCTTCCTCCATGCCGGTCGAACGTTGCGTCGCGGGCGAAGATAGGGGCCGGCATGACGTCAGCATGACACTCAGGGAAGGCACGAGGTGACTCAGCTTGACGTCCGGTCCGTTGTCGCCAAAGGAACTTCAAGTCCGGGCAATCCAAGCTCGACATTGGAGTTGCGAGTCCGCTCGAAGCTGCTCAAGAAATGGTCCCATGAACGGTGACGCTGCGACAGCTCAGTTGCGCTTCATGAGCCGT